>WRHA01000360.1 GCA_009783395.1 Defluviitaleaceae bacterium | reverse complement strand
ATTCCTCAATAGATTCATCTGCATAATCCCCTGTCGAACAAACCCCTGCCCCTGCAACAGCATCAACTAAATCGCCGTAAGTAGTTTCTTTGTTTTGAAAAGCCCGTTTTTCATCTCGTTTTATGTCACAGGTGTAAGTATTTGAAACAACAGTCATTTCAATACAAATAATTTCACGTCGAAAATCCAGATTCAAATGACTGACTAAACCAACAAAAAGAGATACTGTTTCTTTTGTTGTTTTCTCAAGGAGGGTAACTTGTGTTTCCCTGTCTACTTCAAGGATTTTTTCAAAATCGCTTTTTTCGCCGGATAAGCTTGCCTTTACATTCATTACAGCATGTTTATTTATCCGAGAGCTGAAGTTAAGAACATCTATTTTAAGCAACTTGTAGCTATTGCTTCCTATTTTCAACTCCCACGCAGGTGTCCTTGCTTTTACCATGGCTTAACTCCTCCTCGACTCTTTCATCATTTTGCTGCTTGTGTTCGATTACATATCTGATGATTATTTCATCTTCAAATCTTTTTTTTATCATTCTTATTACCTCCGAGAACCATTTGCCGCTACATTTCGCTATCGGATGTTATTCCTGCGCCTTTTACCAATTTTTGTGACAGTTTTAACACAAAATGCCCCCCCGACGTTGAAGCGTCAATACATTCGCTATACGACACGATGTATGCATTTTCAAATTCAAAAGTGCGAATAGCCCTGTTTTTATGCAAAACTTTTACCGTCACTTTTTTATAAATATCATCGCCAACATTCGCATCCTCGCTCCATTTTCTGAGAGTCTGCACCAAAGCTTGGTTTCTTACTAAGGCTCCTCGCAAGTTAATAAACCTGTCAGGATTATTAGCTTTTCCGTACTTTGAACTGTTTGATTCAATGCTGAAATCAAAACTTGTGAGACTTACAGGTTGTGTTTTTCCCACAGTAAGTTTTATATTCATATGCTCTTTTCTATCCATTTTCAAACCCTCCTATTGCAAAAATGTGTGTCTGCGAAGAAGCATTTCAAATGAACCCAAACCTCTTTCGACGCTTAAATTATTGTTGTCGAAGGTTTCCACGTAAGATACAACATAAAACACGCCTAAATCTCTGCTTTTTTCCAACAAATCACTCTCTAAACCCTTGATTGAAACACCTTCCAAAGAATGGTCAACCTTCATATAACAAGCAGGCTCTCCATTATGACGCAATGCCCACTCTACCAGGTATTCGGGTTTCATATCTGTTTTGATGTTTCTTGCGGAGAGCCATGCGACAGCTGCATCCAAAATGGCCTTCGCTTTGTCTTTAAGTTTGCCTATTTCATCTTCAACTTGTTTCATAGCTTGTTTTTTTAATTTTTTCGGGAAGCCAACTTTTTCTCCCTTATCTTCTCCATCTGCTTTGTCCGTTTCCAGTTCATAATTCTCGTCAGACTCTATGTTTAGTTTTTCGCCAATATGATCGGCCAACGAATAAGCAACCAAAAGAAACTCACCCAATAAGCCGCCTTTTTCCAGCACACCTATGCCCTTGTTAAAATATTTGAGCAACTCATCAAGAAGACACTCTAATAATTCAATGTACTCCTTCGCCTCATCCTCGTTGTCGGGCAGCAGAACATCGTTGTCATATATGACTTTGGATGCGCAGTCTTCAATTACTTGAACTGCATCCGCCGTGCTTGCACATTCAAGATAATTGTTCATAATTTCATCTGCGTCTTCTTGGTTTAGCCGCTCGACCACATTGTTAAACAATTTCACGACATCCTTATAAAATCGTGTAAATTTGCCGAAAGGAAGTTTCTTTTCTGTTTTCTCATTTTCTGAAACATCAGGATAATTATCAACGGTTTCCACGTCAGGCTTAGCGATAAATGTTTTAAACAATTTACCGCCGGCTTCAACGGCATTAAGAATATTATTTGAGACTTTTTCGGCTGCGGGCTTGTCAATGCCCAAATTTTTATTAATCAAATTGCGACCCTGCTTTTTTATAAAACCCGTGATTCTTTCTCGCTTGCTTTTTTTCTCATTCTCTTTTTTCGTTTTTTGGTCGGCAGAACCGTTGCGGGTAATATTAACAGCAAGCCGACCTTTGATTTTAATGTCGGTGGCAATCTTTTCGTTTTTTTCATTCTCCTGCAAGGGATGCCTTATTATTTCATAGGAATCCAAAGCGTCTTTGCTTAAATTTATTACCATGGAAGCATTTTCGCCTTGACGAGTTGAAATCGTGAAAATAATATTGTCTTTTTTAGCCATGATTGTAATAAACCTCCTTTTTTTGAAAGAAAAAGATGATTTGAATTTCTGTTTTATTACTGTTTTTTTCAAAAATCCGCACACTTGTGTTATTGCATATCTCGCCGTTTTCTTTGTTGCCGAAAACGGCTATAGAATATTCCGGAATTTTTGATTTAAAGCCCCGGATATTCAATTTGATCGTGTCTTTACCTGTTTTTTTGATGAATACATGCTCAACCAGAGGAAAAACAGAAAGATATTTTTCGTTGGTTACAATGTCTGAGAGGGATATGTTTTGCCTTAATTTTATTTTGTCAATGTCCGTAACAGTTTGAAAAGTCTCATAAACCTTCCCGTTAATACGAATCAAAGAAAATTTAATCACCAAGCCTAAATCACCGGCTATAACTTCTTTACCTTGAAATATTTTAAGTTTTTTCAAAAATTTCATAAGAGACCGACCTTTGTTATTTTAGTCGTTGCTCCAAGGATTTTAATTCTTTAAATAAATCCTCATTACTTGCAGTGTCGCTTATTTGTGTAACGCCGGCTTCGCTTCTTATAAAATGCACTAAAAGATTTTTCTCCACTGTTCTGTTGTTTAAAAACAAGCCAACTTTAGACATTAACTGCGAAGTAGGCTTCTTTGCTTTGGACAATACGCTTTTTGCAAATGTTTTTGTTATAGCAGGTGAAAGTGTGCTTTCCGTTCCATATCCCGCATATTTTGCATTGACAACATTGTAAAAATTTATTGTTTCAAAATCATTTAGTGTGTTGTAGTCTGTTTTCAATTCATCTTTGCTTTGCAGTGAAAAGCGGCCCAGTTCAAATTCAGCTCCTTCGTAAGCAACATTGGGTTCTGAAATTGCAATTTTCACCTCCAATGTCTCCCAGTCTTCGTCTTCTGATTTATCACCAAGAATCAACTTTATCGCCATTTTTTTACCAATTGCACTTTCACAATCCAGTTTATCAACTTCAGGTATCAGAAAAATATCAGATTTATGTTTAACAATTCCGCTTGAAATCTTCAAGCGCGGGTTCTCTTTAAAATCCTCGCCCGGAACAGGCTTAAAACCGGAAACTATACCATCAGACAAATCGCCGTAAAGACAACCCATAAAGTCGTATGAAAAATCTCGCATATTTTCAAGCATTTCTTTTTTTAATATATTTCCATAGATAAAACGTGGTTTATTGACTTTTATTGTTTTCAAACTAAAAACTCTCCTTCATAAAAATCAAAATGCGAATTTAATATCCGACAATCTTTCGAAATTGAATAGTTCCCTCTGTTATCATCGGAGTATTTAAGAACAAATTCCTTAATCAACCCCTCTGGGGTTTCACAGATGAAAATTGTATATGCATTTAAAGCCATGTTAAGCAGCGTGTTTACAGGCATATTGTCACTTATTTTCTTTCCCATTTTTTCGAGAAATTCTTGTGCTTGGTTTCCATCGTAGTGGTCAAAATCGTCGGGCTTAAATTGCTCACCCATGTTTTTGGACGAACCGTCCTTTTTTGAAAGCTTAATTGCGTAATGCTTGACCGTTTCGGGTCTGTTAAAAGCATAGTGTCCGTTTTTAATTATTTTGTCTAAAATACAAGTATTTGCACCGTCATGCTTAAGTTCATAACCCAAGGATTTCAAATAAATACTTGTCCTTCTTTCAAACTCCGACGAATTATTTATTTTGAAAAAATCACGCCTATATAATTTTTCATGCAACATAACAGCAGAATTTAGCACAGCGGAAACAGACATATGATGTATGGCGTCGGGAGACAAGTCGCGCTCTTGATTACAAAGCACTTGGTCGATGAACCCAAAATCGGTATCCTCCTGTATTATGCAAATTTTCTCTGCTCCGGAAAAATTAAAATTCATTTGATTTAGATTTTTTTGAGTTGCGTATTTGAATATACGAAGTACACCTTGTTTGCTTATCTCAATTTGCGGTAAATTATCATGCCCTACAAGAGGTGCGTTCTTTTTGTCCCTTACATAAATTTTCCAAGAAAACGAATTTGAAGAAACGTTTTCGCATATTTTTTTCATATCCAGCTCATCCGACGATGAATTTTTATTTTCTTGCGGGATGCTGTTCAGCCTTGTTTTAAGCTCTTCATATTTTCCCTGGTCTATCAATTCATGCAGATCGCTTGTGAATTCTGCCAAATCCGTATCATCATTTTTTATTATTTGAGAAAAAAATTCATTCGTAATATTTTCGGTAAGTTCTTTTATGCTGTAAAAATTACGCCTTACCTTTTTGTAGTCACTGTCATTCAAATCATCTTTTTTTGTATCCGTTGGTATAATGTTTTCGGAATTTTTATATTCTGTTTCAATTGCTTCATTAAAAGCCGCGATTCCCTCTTCCCCCGAATTGTAGAGTAAAAAAAACGATTCGTTAAAATTTATCGGATTTTTATAATATCTGGACAATAAAATTTTTACATATTTAAAAAGCCAACCATTTAAATTTTTGTATCCATAGGGTGAAAAATTATTGCGAACTACGTCTTCTTCGGAGTCTTTTACAGAGGTATTTTCAAATGTTGCGTAATCAATATTTTCGTTCGTACCAATTCCGGAAGAAAATAACTCTGTATGGCAAACAGAAATACTGTCGTAAGCAAAATTCAAAACAATCGCATCTTCGCTGTACTCGTCGTCGGTATCCTTGAATAAAGCGGCACTTTCATATGGAAAAACATGCACACTGCAGTCCTGGCAATCCTTAAATATCTCGCTGAAGGCACTTTGAAAATATCGTATTTCTAAGGTGGGACACAGAACACAAACGTCTTTATAATTGATTTTGTCTTGTATTTTTGCGGTTTCGACTAAATAAAGAATAAATTCTTTAATGATAATAGCCCTATCTATGGTTTCCCTGTTGTCTTCCATATCGCTGATTTTCAAACTATTTTCAATAAGTTTGTTACTGTCAATTGTCAAACTTTTCATGTCGAAAAAAAACGACGGTATGGATTTCTCGCCATATATTACATTTTGGGCATGTTTTACAGCCTTATGTCCGAAAACAAACTCAACGTCCGATAAAAGAGATTTTTCTATATTTTTTACAGAAACAACGGAAGGTACATAATTAAAGCCGTCAAATTTTATTTCTTGAGGTTTTTCGTTTTTGTATCCCATTGCATATGTTTTTTTTGCCCCGAAATAAACGGCCAAAGGGCTTTTTGTTTTAGCTAAATTTTTTATTTCAAATTGCGGGATTGCTTCGACAAAACAGTCTTTTTTTAATTCGTTGTGTATTGATTTATTATATGAAAGTTTGTACAATTCGTCGCTTTCATCGATTCCGAAAAAACCAATCAAATATTTTTTTGAATCGCTTTCGCGATAATTTACAAAGGAAAGAGATGTCTTATTAAAAACTAAGTACAATTCTTTATTTTCTTCACAAATGTTTACTATGGAAATTATATCGTAATCGAATGTTCCTTCGGCATTTTTATTTCCGCGTTTAAGCAAAAAGGCATTGCTTTGTTTCAGTTTTGTTCCGTTTAATGTTCCTTCTGCTTTAAGACCCGCTTCTGTTCCCGTAAAACAATTTTTGTAGACATTTATCGTGGCGGGTATTTTTAAGTCGGTTTGATATTCCTTGAAATTGAACATTTTTTTATTTTCATTTAAAAATTTTATCAGATCATTATCAACTTTTTTAATGATTTTTTGTGAAGGTTTGGCGCAGTATTGAAAAATTAAATCTATCAATTTTTCCTTGTCGCCGGCAGAGTTTCTTAACATACGAGCGGCGACTATATTTTGCTCTTCTGCAATTTTTTGCAGCTCTTCCGACGAGTAAAATGTCAATTCCCTTTTTGTATACAAATTTGACATGCCGACTTCCCCTCAAAAAACTCAATAAAGTGCGATTTTGCCGATTTTCATCATATCATCTGTACCTATTACGCCAAGAATTTCTGTCCAAAAAATTGAACTTGTGCAATCTATCGGCAAAAACATGGCAAGAAGAAATTCTACCATTCTTTCATATTTTTCTGTTTTTTGCTCTCTAAGATAGAAGATAAACTCGTTTTTTTTCTCCATGTTTATAAAGATATAACTATCTCTAAAAATTTGAGAGAAGGTTTCTCTCAGCACATGTATTTCTTCGCCGATGGAGTATAGCGTAAGGATATTTTTTGCAATCATGCGCTTTTGGTTTCTATCAAAATCGCTTGCAAAAATTTCCCTGTTGTTCTCTCCAAACACTCCGGATTCGATGTCATTGATTATAAAATTTATATAGTATTCTGTTTTGTTCATTCCCGTTTTTCTGTCCACGTATGTTAAGAGGTGCATTGCGGTGTTTAATATCACATGCTTGATTTCGCGGCTTACCGTGTTGTCATTTTCCTTTAACAGATCGCTAAAAATTTTGCCGTATCGGTAATAGGGGTTAACGATAATGGTTGGGGTTGAATCAAAAGCATTTATTGTTTTTGTTGAAAGTTCGGTATACGCGCTGTAATTTTCAAAATTATCTTCCACTTCTTGATGGACATAGGTTGTTTCGTTGATGTCTTTGCCGGAATTGTTTGCGCTAATCGCATATTCCCACACATAATTCATACAATTTCACCCGCCCAGTTGTACTCCGGAAAAACAAGCTCAAGCTGTGAAACAAGAAAACTTAGCCTATCGTAAAGCAAGTAATTTTTTTCATGAGTTGATTTAAATTTAGCCAGCAGGGTTCTTTTTTTTTCTGTATTGCTGTTATCAAGAAACAAATTGCAATTGTATGTTTCTTTGTCGGATAGTTTAGCGTCTGGGGTCAACTCTTTTAGGATAAAATCATTGCCAAACCCTTTGATTATTCTTTCAACTTCGCATTGCGCAAATACTGTTTTTGTTTTTACATCAGCAAAATCTCCAACGAAGCTATCCGCTTCTTCATTGTGCAGACAATTTTCCAAAGGACACGAAATATCTGCGTATGATTTATCCATTATTGCTTTCATTTGCCAAAGAGTTTGTTTGTCCGTTTCGGAATACACGGATATACTCCTGTTTCTCTCGGTTTGGCTGAAGGTTACATATTCAAAAGGGGCTTCGTTTGAATTTACAACAAGGTACATATTAGAATCTTGGAAAATTGCTTTTTGCTCGTACAAAATGCGATTTTCTATCGGGGAGGAAGCCGGGGCGGAAAAATTTTTTTGATCGGCGGTTATTGTTTTTATATTCCATCGGGGAATGACGCCTTTTTTCAGGCTGTACTTTTCCAAAACTTCCGTTTCCAAAACTTCCGTTAGGGTTGCATTGCTTGCGCCGTTTTCATCGATTGACAAAAAAACGTCAAGGAACTTATAGGCGTATGGGAAATAAACCGTTCTCCAAGCAATGCGGTTGTCCTTGAAAATTTCGTACAGTTCTTTTATTTTGTCTAAATATTTTTCGTTTTTTTTAAACGTGAATTTCAGCCCGTTTTCGATTTCCAAACCGCTTTTAAGCAAATTGCAAATTTCCTTGTAAGATAATTTTGCGAAAAACAGGCCTATGTGATGACAACTTCCTTCGAAATCTGCCAAAACTCCGTCGTAAAAATCGTCATCACATACGGGGTGCAAAAAACTGCCGTCGGCTTGTTTTTCTATCTTATCTACATAGATGTTTATTGGCTTTACGGCATCCACGCTTGCCCTTATCTTGTTTTCCAAACTGTTGTACTTGTTCTCCACTTCACTTGAAAGCTCCGTAAACACCTTTGTCATAAGCTCTGCCATATAGAGTTTGTCGTTTGCATTTGACATGCCGTCTATTATCTTTTTTATGTTTTCCGGCTTTAGCATGTGGTGTTCACCGCCTTGGAGGATAATTTCTGGTGAGGGGGTTATGGAAGTGGACGAAGGGATTGTGGGGTGGTAGGGATATTAGCAACCGGCCAAAAATTTGATAAATCGCTCGCACTATTCCGCCAGTTGATTGCAATGCCTTGGAGAGTTTGTATATGAGTACGATTGGTACTAGCATTGGCTGCAGCATTGGCTGCAGCATTGGCTGCAGCAGTTTCGTCACTTTGGGCGGTTAACATGTTTTCAGAGGCTGTATCTGCATAATAACCCATCTCTGCGGCGATGAGTTCCATTGTTGCAATATAACCGCTCATTGATGAAATTCTGCCATCTGCCCCCTCTATCTCACCAATCAGTGTGTTAATTTCTGCGACTATGCCTTCTTCGATATATAAGACGAGAGTGTCCATGCCGCTCGCTAAACCATATTCTCCTGCACGCCTGAACAAGTAGGCTGCCGCCCTGTAATATCCAATCACAGTCAAATACGCACCGCGTACACCTTCATACGCATCGCGTGCATCTTTGTAAAAGGTTCGGGCAACTTCATAGTGTCCCCGAGCAACTTCATAGTGTCCCCGAGCAGCTCCAAAATCATATTGCGCCGCAGCAAAGCTAGTACTAGCCTCTAGAAAATAAGTGCTTGCATCATCATAATGACCTTCAATCCCATCAACACCGTCTAAGGCAGCGTCAAAATCAGCAATAGCATTATTAACATAAGCACGCCCTTCTATGACTGTCAAAGCAGGCGGAGTGAAATAAGGATCCCAAGACGCGGGCGTAACATATCGGTTGCTATTATTTACATTGACCCGCAACAGAATTGCTCTTCCAGTGTTATAACGTTGGCGTACTGTACCCGCGCTTGAGTTCGCGGTCGTTGCCGCTGAGACTGCGTCTTCTGCATTTGTGCGTGCTGTTCCAGCATCAGTTCTCGCGCTTTCTGCGCTTTCTCTTGCTGTAGCAGCATTGATGATTACTTGGGTTCTTGCATTTTCTAGTGCGGCGGTTGCTGCGGCTCTATTTGTGTTTCTGATTTGGGTTGCAGTGAGTTCAGCTCTAATCCCGTCGAGTTGGCGTTGCCGTGCAAGAATTAAATAACCTATGTCTTGTTGGCGCTCGCGGTCAAAAGTATCTGGCTGTAGAAATCCATTCAATGCTCGATTTAATTTATAAAAAGCGCGTGAAAAGTCTTCCACGCCTTGTTCGGCGAGGAGCCACACACTATGCGATTGAATTATAAGCATTTCAAGGCGATGTCTTTCTATATATCTCCTTAGGCTTGCTTGAGCGGTGGTGATGCTCATCAATAAAGAGGACACATCATCGTTGCCTAGTCCATCGCGTTCCAAACTTCTCAGAATATCTTCCGCATTTGCAAGTGTGATTTCTGCCTGAAGAAAATTAGAATTATGAATGAAACCGTCACTGCCTTCGACGTCTTCCAGCAGACGTCTAGCACGATCAAGGTCAGTATTTCGCCTGAGTTCGTCTGCAGCTCTTCTTTGCTCTTCGGTAGCGGCGTTATTTGCGGCACTAACAAGACCTTGAACACGGGCAACGTCCACATTCCTATCCAACATATTAAATGCCCGGATTGCAAGCTCGTAATGGTCACGTGCGGTTGTGAGCCAGCCCGATATTGTTTGGTTACGAGCGGCAGCAATGCCTGCAGCCTCGCTGCTTGCAGCAATTCTGGCGATAGCAACCTCTAAATCGTGTATTTCCCTCGAAGGCGTCGGCAAAGGCACTTCCCTGAACAGCACTTGAGCTGTTGCAAATGCATCTAATGCACTTGAATAATAAGCATTTTCTGCACAGGTTTTGCCGAGTTCATATTGGACTATAGCCTCATCAAGACTATCTCTACGACTGCCCGCTGCGTTCTGTTGTGCATCATGCGCTGCTTGTTCCGTCCGCACTCTACTCATGAGACCTATCACACGATTTACATCTTCGGTACGCGCTAAAGCTTCAAATGAATTCAATGCGAGTTGCAGTTCGGCTATTGCTTTGGAAAAATTATTTTCGTACAAGGCGTTAAGACCGTTATTTTCATGTGCTCTTGCTTCTGCAAGCGCATTTGTCGCGTTTCCGCCTTCACGCTCCCGCATAAGCCTGTCAACTTCGGCAAGCATGTTGTTAATCAACATTACATTTAAATCCAGTCCAAGATTTGCATAAGCGGTTTGTGCCCTCAGGAAGCTTATCCGGGCTTGGTCAAGCCTGCCTTCATTAAGATGATCGTTGCCTTCTATTTCGTAGTCTGCTGCAATGTCTCTTGCTCTTTGGAATGCTTCATCGGCATCTGCCCGTTCTTGCTGGCGAATCTCCTCTTCCTGCAGTAGTTCAAGTTGAGTAAGCCTGTTTTCGATACTTACGATATCGCTGCCCATTTCTAAATCTTGAAAAGTCCGCAGTGCTTGTTGAAAGTATCTGCGCGCGGAATTAAAGTCTCTCTCGGGAGGAGCAAGAGCATCATTTGCCCGCTCTACATTGTCACGCGCTGTGTCAATTCTTTCTTGGCGTGCGCTATTTTCTTCGTCGCGTTGGGCTTCGTCGGCCTCTCTTTGCTCTTCGTCGGCTTCTCTTTGAGCTTCTTCATCCTGTTGCCTGTCTGTTCTTTCTATTTTCTCTCTGACACGATTTGAATCTGCTTCAGAATCGGCACGCAGGAAGATGTCCAGTGCTTGCCTGAATGAATTTCGCGCATCATCAAATTCACCGGCACGCAAAGACTCATCGCCGCTTGCTTCATGCTCATGCGCCTGTGCCAATAATTCCTCTGTTTCTTCATCTTCAATAGCGGAGATTGCGGCATTTGCGGCCGTTATCCTGTTTGCCGCATCAAGCGATTCCGGTTGCATGGAAAGCGAAGCGAATAAATCTCTCGCCTGTTGGAAATACGATGCGGCAGTTGCAAACCTCCCGGCGGCATATTCCGATTCACCCTGTAACATAAGAGCTTCTGCTCGATTAACCCTTTCTTCGGTTGACTGCTCGTTATCTCTTTCCATTTCCGCGATCGTCATGCGAGAGCGTGCGTGTGCGGCACGCTCCGGGTTGTCCATCTCTGTAAACTGCGTATATGCAGACTCAAACAATCTTATTGCATTTGCCCATTCGCCGCGCAACATGTAAATTTCGGCTTCTTGAAGAATTGCCTCCACGGGGGTCAAACCGCGACCGGTTATGCCGGAACGCGCAGTAGCGATAAGCTCCTGAACCTCTGACGCACGCAAATATTCACCCGCCGCCAAAAGGCTTTCCCTTGCGGGGGTTAAAAGATTTAATGCCTGATCATAATCTCCGCTCAGCATGAGATTTCTCGCGGTGGAAACAGTTTGCATTATGCCTTGTATGCGCGATTCGTTTTCTTGTCTTTCCTGCTCGTGTTGTACCATTGCAATCCGCGCAAGCATCATGTTTGCCATAGATGCCTCGCCTATTTGCCTGAAAGCGGCTTCCGCAAGTTGGAAATGCATAATTGCACCGCTGAAATCTCCAGAGGCAAGGGCAAGTTCCGCACTGCCTACATGGTCTTGTTCAATAATTGCAATATTCGCACGCTGTTCTTCGTCTCGATATTCCATCAAACGGCTTACAAGCCTAAACTGGACATCTCTTGCCCTGTTAAACTCGCCTAAGAGGATATATTCGTCTATTGCCTGTTGATATAATTCCTCTGCTCTTTGCATGTTTTGTTCGCGTTCGGCATCAAACAAAATGAGAGAAATTGCATTAAGCCTCTGCGCTCTTGCCTCTTCCTCTTCACGCTCTGCCCCCTGAGCCAAACGAACCAATATTTCGGCATTTAAAATATTTATTTCTTCGGCAGCCACAGAATCGACAGTCAAAACAACCAAGTTATCTGCCCTGCGCAAATACGCCAAGGCACTGTTATATTGGCCGGAATCAATTGCGGCACGAGACAAGGAAATAAAATGAGAAATGTTTTGACGCCGCACAGCTTTGTTTACACGATTATCTAAAATATCAACATCAAAACCATTGTTTAAATTGCCGGTTGCATTAACTTGTAACGCCAGCCGAAAACTCGGAGGAGAAAAGGCGACTTCCAAAGCGCGTTCTCTGTCTCGCAAATCGCGCCCCAGTTCACGCGAGCGCATAAAAAGGTCGGCAGCAGCTTGATAATTCCTTTGGTTTAATTGACTTTCTGCGTCACCGGCATCTTGCGCAATAGAAATACGAGCGTTTAACCGACTTATTTCTTGCTGATTTTGTGTGCGCCACGACCGTATGGCGACTGAAACGATCGGCGCAAGCCGTGATGTCTCTTGCGAAGCCGTTTCGTATGCCAAAGAAGCCCTTATAAATTCACCGGCACTAAAATGTCGGTCGCCTTGTTGCACCAATGTATTGATTTCATTTATCGCGCTGTTTCGTCTGATACCGGAGGAGATCGAAATTCCGGTTAAAGAAACTGCAAGAATAACCAATACAGCAGCCGCGATTTTTGCAAAGGGGGCAGGCGTATTTTTTTCCGACTGCACCTTGTTTGCAGATATGGCAATCCCGGTAAAAGGCAGAATACTTCTGTCGTCCTTATTCATTTGCTTAGCCAAAACAAATTCTTGGATTTGGGTAACTTGTTCGGCGGGAGTGCTGAATGTATTTTTGTTCATTGCAGTTTCTAAAGCCGCTTCTGTGTTTCCCCCGGCCCTGCTTAACATTTCCGACAATTTACCGGTTGCGGCAAAAATGCCGTCATTGTTTTTTAATTTTATTTTCTTTGATATGGCGATACTTGGCTCATAGCCGCCAATGCAATCTGTCTCCGAAATGCCCGCCTTTCTGTTAATCTCACCATTTCTGAAATGATAAAACATTGCGTTCCCGCATCCGACAGCAATTACACTTCTATAGTCGGTGACAATGGCCGCAATAGACACCTGATAATGCGCTCTTCCGCTACCGCCGGAGCTTTCAATCTCTCGGCGAAGAGCCTTATGTGCGTCCATAACAAAGGACGTCAAAACGGAGGCGGAAAGGCTCGGCTTCTTTTTAAAATTCTCCAAAAAAGAATGTGCCGCCAGCTTTTCCGGGTGACTGACCGTTTTCGACAAAGACTCTGCGATAACCCAACAGGCGTATCCGTCGCGCATCGCAGATGCTTGATATACACTGCTTTCTCCCCTGGCATCATTCGGGGATTTAATTTCTTCTGAAACAAGATGGACTCTTTTTTTGCGTTTAAAATTCAACATGTCTAATCTCCCCTATCAAAAATCTGCATACTTTATATCGAAATGCACATAAGTAAAAATAGAGTCGTTTATTTTAATTTCGTTATCGCTTTTTTCAATTTTTTTTATGTTGTCTACAATGTTACTGTCAACGAAAATCAATCCTCTTGTGAAGTTTGGCAAAATATACGTCTCGCCCTTTTCATGATCATGATGCAAATACAAATAATCTCCATCAGAAGTTTTTGATGCCGCTATTTGAACTCTGGTTTCGCCGTCATGAATTTCGGTGGATTCCCCGATTCGACTGCCCTTCATACAAACCATCCAGCCTTTTACATAACGATTCTCGTCTTTGGTAACGCAGAAAGGGCATTTGCCGCCATGCATTTCGTCGTTAAACAATCGATTGCAATTGCGACATTCAACAAGTTTTTCTTCCATGCTGTTACTCCTCCGGAATCAATTCATCTTCAGTCGCCGCGTCCAAGTCATTCCAGTTGAATTTCAAGCCCGGCTGATTTCCCTCAAATGGAACGTACACATACACGCCATTGCCTATTTCTATATATGGAGAAACTTTCGTATTCTCCAAAGGTACAGACGTGTTCAGCGGTTTGCCGTCAAAGTAACAAGTTCCGCATTCTCTGTTTGGATTCAGCCATATCCTTGTATCGCCAACCATCTCTTCGCCTTTGCGATAATCCAAGGTTGCGTGATTTGTTGGCGCAACTTTAGCATCACCGACAATCACAATTTGATTGCTGTAGGACTCACGACCAATTTTGTTTTCGCCACTCACAACCCTGTAATCTTGTCCAACAAGTGCTTTATACGCTTCGTTTTTTGCCATAACACAAACAAGCCAACCGACAACAGGTTTATTTTTCTCCGGCTCTTTCACTTCGTCTCTGTCAATAAAGAAATCCGAGCAGTATGGGCACGTGAAATATATACTTGCATTATACAAATGCCCTAATTCACACTTACCTAAAGCTACCATTTGCCCCACCCTTATTGATTGTAAGCTTCAATTGATCAACTTTTTTATACTGAAATGTAACGCTTTCATTTTTTCCGATACAACATCTGTGATAAAATTCACCTTTGCGAACAATCGAAATACGCGGATCCAGGCTCTCTATCACCCAACTTTGACTTACAAAGTTTACAATCGCGTATTGGTTCATATATTTATTATGGTCATCTGTTATTACCACGGCTTTACGCACAAGCCCTATCAAATAACCCCTGTCTTCATATAATCTGCTTTTTTGCGGGCTTATTGACGCATCAAAACTATCTATTTTTATTTGCCAATCCGGCAATTTTTTTGCTTTCCATATAGCTGAAAGGAACAATATAAATGCAAGAATTGCTGTGATAAATAATATAATAGCAATAGGAACGCTTACAGACAGAACAAAAAAGGCGGTAACAATCAAAGCGGCTGTGACAATAAAACTTACAAGAATTTGAATCATTCTTTGACCATGTGAATTGTAAAAAACATAATCTTTAAATTTATTGTTAAGCATTTTTTACAACCCTCTGCTTAGTATATTTTCAATTTCCATTTCCCTGCTTTTGTTTAGGCGGCCATCTTTTGACGTCGAGCGTGCAGTACGATTTTGCACATTTTGCACGTTATTTTTTCCAAACAATTCACGCAACATTTCCTCTGATGTTTGGCTATCGTAATCGGTCGAAGCTGTTTTTTTTCGTGCGTGTCTCGGAGATGGCGAACCCACACTCAATGAGGCATCATATTCTTTGCGACGCTTAGGGTCACGCAGTACGCGGTAGGCTGTGTTAATTTGCGCCATCATTTCATCGGAACCGTTTTCATTGCCGTCTGTACTGTATTTTTTCACCAAATTATTACGTGCCGCTTTAAGCTCTTTTTCAGTAAAATTTTTGCCGACCCCCAATATTTCGTAATGTGTTGCCAATCACAGCACCTCCACATCGGCAATAGCAAGCAACTTGAGGGCTTGACTTATAAGCCGCACCCTCAAGCAGTTTGCATTTTTCATTACACGGGATAATTACCTTCTATTTCTATTTCAGATAGGTTTTCACCTCTTTGGCGAACCTCCAACTCGAAAATGCATTCGCCTTTCACGTTAAACTTCTCGTCGTAGGACACGACAAAAGCGTTTGGAAATTTAACGAACCTTACAACCGTGTTTTTGTCAACACATTCGACGCTAACTTCTTTGTATGCGTCTTCGGAAGACGGCGGAACTTGACTCCATTGTGCAAGCTCCAAGGATTTATGGTCGTCATCCTTAGGCACGCGGATTTTTCCGCAAATGGTCATCACGTCTTTAACTGAAGCGCCTTTTTGTTCAGCGTCTTCTGTTGTGGAGTTCGACCACGCGAAGTCTGTTATGTCGCTGTTTCCGCCATGTGCGCCGAGTATAATACTGCCGATTGTGGCTTTCATAGTCATGTTTTCACCCCCTTTCTCTGCCCAAAATAACGCAAATCAACATGCTATATTCCATGATTGCGTTTTCGTTAGTTGCTTCCCGATGTAATTTCAATGTCGCAATATGTCACAACGCCGCCGAAATTCAGCTGCACCGTCATTAGACCCTCATCACCCGGTTCGAGCTTAAGCAAATCATCTGTTCGCAACACCGCATTGGCATAGCTTCTTCCCGCCGTATCAACGGATAATTTTCTCCACTTTCCAACAACATTGTGTTCAGGGCCGCCCGTGAAGAATTTTGCCAGTTTTGCGGCTTCGTTTCCGGTGACTTCTGAAATGAACTTCAAAACAAATCTTTCCGTTAGCGCGTAGTAGAACGGCTCGTATCCGGTTGCCCCTTTTAACATACACCTTGCAATTTGGACGGTTAGTTTATTAACGGGTGTACCGTTCAGGAATCGCGAATTGCTTGAAAAAACAAAACCTGCGGATTCTTTTTTAATTTCGTCAACCATATCATCCGGCAGTCCGTAAACGCCTCTGCCCAATGATGTTGTCAAAATCAATGAAAGGTCATCAGACTCAATATTAAGCCGAACACCGGGCAGGCTTTCCGTTGCTGTAAGGTTTTTCACCTTTGCCTCACTCAGCTTAAATGTCAAAAACTTAGGCATTTGCCATGCGGCTGCCAATCCAGCCGCAACATAACAGGACGATACATCAATTCCGGAAATCCATTCTGTCTTTCCTTCTCCTTGCTCTACTACCATAGCTTCGCCGTTTACATCTTCGGATGCAAAAGTTTTACCGAAGTTTGTTTTGCCAAAAATACCGGGGATCAAAGAAAAGTTTGGGATGCAGGGGATTGCATATCTTTCGCCGTCCAAAAGCTCCAGTTTTTCCGAGAACGGACCGATTCCTTTTTCTTGCAAGTCGTTAAAGGTCGTGGAATTTGATGTTTCAAAAGAGAAAAACATTTGGATTCTTTGCCTTCCAAGAAACTGAACGCAACGTTTCATTTGCGCCACAGTTAATGGATCATTAAAAGAAGATTCGCTTTCGGCTTCAGTCTCCAACGGACCGGAATATCCTTCTGCTCCGGCGTCTTTAGATTCAAACATCAGGCCCGGAACAATGGCAAACCAAACAGCGTCATTCGGCCTTGTCGAATTGATTGTTTTCAGCAAGACGTTGAGCTTCTTCTCGACGTTTTCGTCGCCAAACAAGTCATTGTACGTGTTGTTTGTAAAGAACAATTTAGGCTTCAGCTTGGCTTCTTTTGGGCTGTATCGCAATCCCTCGCTTTGCTGGAAGAACAAATACACTCCAATAAGGGTTTCAAGTAAAGGTTTTGCAACTTTGACCAGTTTTTTTTGTGAACGCTTATACAAGTCCATGTACGAATTGTACCTGTCAACCGTTTCCACAACATCTTCCTTGGCGGAAGTGCCGTTTGCTTCAGCGGGCAAAAAGACATCTCGTAAAATTTGAAGGGTATTTTTGCGATTGTCTTCGTACTCCTCGTCCGACATTCCTTTTTTATCTTTGCTTGCGGTTCTGTCAAAATCATAATTAAAAAGTTCGGACAGCGTCTGCGGCACTGATTCCGCCGCATCCGATTTTTCTCCGTCTGTTACCGAAAGTGCGGTTCCGGCAGCGTCGCCTTCATCCTTTTGCTCAATGTTCAACGTGTCGCTCACTGCCGGCGGGAGAGTAACCGAAGGTCCCTTTGCGGTAAATGCAATTCGTCCATCTGTTATTGTGCGAATTACATTGGCGTTGTTTGCACCTTTATTTTGGCTTTTCGCATCATCTGCCAAAACACTCAGTTTCTCTTCCAATCTTGCTGCGGCAATAGGAATCAATTTTTCAGGTTTATCACGGAAGGGGGCGATTTTTTCAAATTCCTTATTCACCAAAACAGCATACTCCCGCTTTTCAGGGGAATCGTCTTCGATGTCCTTGTATTTCTTAAATAAAAAGTCCAGGGACTTCTGTATACCTCTTGCTATTTCAAATTCTCTTTTCGGAGCAAGCTCTGCCAACAGAGACTTAAAGTCACAATCAATGTCGGGAGTCCCTGTTATGCCTTTTTCTTTAATTGTTTTGACCAACATGCGTACAACCGGATGTGTCAGATTCAATTCAATAGGGTCAACAAAGGGCTTGTCCAAAACCTTATCCTTTGAAATGTAATACTGAACGTCAGGAAACTCTCCCAACAACTCTCCGGTTGTTACTTCACCTGTTTCCTCGTTCGTAATTTTTTCATAATCCGCCACGGTGCTGTAGGATGCATAGATCGTCGGGCGGAATTTTGAAATAAAGTCTTCAAAAGATTCGACGGTTAGCTTTTTAATAATTTCATCCGTCATTTTGTCAGCCGCGCCACCTGCATTTTCGTCGGCAGCCGTAAGCAATACACTTAAACACGGCACATCACTGCTTTTGTTGATTTGCTCAAAGAGCATGGTTTTCGAAGTTTGCCTCATGAAGTCCATTTTTTATAGCCTCCTCGTATTTTAAGCATAATTCACTCATCATCATCCTTATCCCTCTCGGGCAAGCCCAGCAACCAGTCCGACGTAACATCCAAAGCTATGGCAAGTCGGCGCAAAATATCTGCCGACATACTTTTCTTGCCTGTTTCGATTTCCCATAAATATTTGTCGCTTATGTGCGGATTGGCCGAAGATGCCAATCTGTCTCTCGTTAGTCTGCAAGCGAGTCTTCGCTCCTTCACTCTGTGTCCAACAGCTACACGCAATTCTTCAGTCACGTTCAGCGCACCCTTCATAATGTGTCAAAAGAATTATATCCTCTAATTTTTTTGCGCACGACCCGCTCCAGGTAGTGTTTTGACAAAAAAACCGATTTTGCATCATTTTGAATCCCGGAACCTGTCTTCAAATAAAAAATGCCCGTTGACAGGACATTTGTATAAAATTATAGAGCCTCGGGCCTAAATTAAAACTTTAGTTTTTCGAAAAGTTCCACGGCGTCCAGAAAAGCTTCCTTATATAATGCATCAAGCGCGTAATTTTCTTCCGCATAAATTGCGTCGGAATACGCCTCGAAACTATCCTCCCGACCAAGCCCTATAAAAGTATCCATAACAATTTGGCTTGTGTCTGCACGCACGCGAGTTAATTCTTTGTATTTTTCATCCGACATCAACATCTCGGCAATAATCTCATCTCGACGGTGCTTAGACATTTTTTCGAAAATTTCCGGGATAAACGGGTATTTTACATACATTTCGTCTTGACGTTTTCGTGCATCTTTATTCATCGATTCTCACCTCGTATTCAGTTTTCACACAAAAACGATGGGATATTCAAGTATGATATAATCGTTCAAACTAAAATTGAGAGGAAAATTTATTATGTGCGATACTAACCGTAACTTCCGACGTCGTGCGCGCAAATGCATTGCCGCTTTGTTGATCATTTTTATTATGGCGGTCTCACCGCTTACGGTGTTTGCCGAAGGCTGGGATTTGTCGCTTCCCTCGCTTGCTGAGTCCTATGAAGAATTTTTTCTGTTCGGCAATATTTGGAGCAACCACGGGCAAATGGGTGACGAAACAACGGTCGACAAATATCTGCACCACTACAGCACAATCACCGCCTCAAACCTTCATAAGGTTGACGCGGTGCTTGGCGCGGCTCCGAACGCGTGGGAGTGGAACTGGGATACGGCAGATTATATCGTAAACTTTGCAGACGAAAATAATCTTGCGATGGTGTGGCATACCTTGGCGTGGCACAACCAATCGCGTGCTTGGCTCACAAATGTTCCCGGAACAATGGAGCCGCTGACCCGTGCAGAAGCCATCGAAAATATGCATCAATTTATAAGCACCGTTGCGGGACGGTATTCCGGCAGAATTTTTTCCTACGACGTTGTAAATGAGGTTATTTACGCGGGAAATTGGGCGCGCAACCCGGATTGGCGGGTGCATCTGCGCAGAACAGGGCAAGGTTTGCCCGACGAC
>WRHA01000359.1 GCA_009783395.1 Defluviitaleaceae bacterium | reverse complement strand
TTGCGTATCCCATTTTTCACCGCCCCTTTCGCTTACCTTCAATTATGGGGCATGTTGGTTTTTATGGCAATATTTGTTTTGAATACAGCTTCTTAGGGATGCTTTTCAACGCGAAGGTTATAAGGTTTCGCAGTTTGGCACAAAATCTTACAGTTATCTTTTTGGATTTGATATGCTACCAAGAGCAGCGGACATGCCATTATGGCAAAAAGTTCATTTATATAACGGTATATTCTATGATAAATATATTGCTGAAAAACCGGATGTCATGATTGTTGGTGTACCCGGTGGCATAATGCCCATTTCTAAATGCTATTATGAGATGTTTGGCGAAACTGCGTTATCTTTAACACATGCCGCAAAACCGGACATAACAGTGTTGAGCTATTACTTTGTTGTCCCTAATGCGGAATATTTCGAAATGAACAAACAATTATTGCGTTTTCGTATGGGCGCAAGCAATGTTTTCTTTCATGCATCAAATACAAGATATGTTGACAACAGAAATTTTAACGAAATTAACTATTTAACTCTTGAGAGCAATTATGTACTGAATACATTGAATAATCAAGATAGTAACTTTATGCCACATCTGTTTAACGCGCTAACTTCGGATTCATGTGACCATGTTTACTGTAGCATAATATCGAAGTTGCAGGAAAATGTGTGTTTATTATAAAGGGGGCGCATAATCTTATGGATAAAAAGCTAATTTCAGAAAATTTAGAGCGCATTATGTCTCCATATAAGAAGGATATGGAAATTGAGTTTGACAAGGATATTATGGGGGCTCCGTTATTTTTACCGGCGTACGAAATGGCGGCGTTATTTCTTGATATTGAAAAAGAATTTTCAATTAATTTGGACAGCGTTATTCCTTCCCTTTACTCGTTTTCATTCAACGCAATTGTCGATAGAGTATTGTTGGAACATAACGAGCTCGCAAAAAGAAAATCATGCAACAGCAAATAATGGACGGATAAAATGCTTGTGCAGATTTTGGAGGATGTATGAAATTCCTAATAAAAGGAGGTGAAAAATATGAAAAAGCTTGTCAAGAATTTCGAAAGTATAGAAAATTCGGTTGAAGCATACATGAGCAATTGTGCTATCTGCATGTGCCGCGGATGTGATTGCCCGTGCGCCGGCGGATCAGGAGCTGTTCACGTTGCACAAATGTCAGGTGATATGAATAACCTTAACTCAAGGAGAGCGGGTGCTCATGACGTAAACTGGCGACCATAAAAGGCAATATGATGACGCAAGTGAGACACCGTCCATCTCACTTGCGCTTACTTATGAACAGTTAAGCAGCGGATACTGCGCCGATTTGGCAATTTACGAAATGTACTCTTTTAACAGCGGCGAATATAGGCGAGCGATTGTCACTGAATTTAATTTTAAGGATGATTTTATGCACCGGTGTTTATCACAACCGACTAAGCTGTTTTTGTTGACCATCCTGGTAATTTTTATGCTTTCCTCTTGTGATCGGAATCGCAACAATGAAAATGAAGCGGAAACGAATGAAAACAGCGGACTTGTCGGAACAGGAATGCAACCGGTCGAAGGCACACACACGCTTTCCCTTTCTGTGCCGCTGATGCAAGAGCCGCAGTTTAGACGAGCGGGGGAAGCCCTGCGAGACACATTGGCACAAGAGGGCATTCATTTAGATTTACGTATTGAATACTTCGAGGACGCGAATTGGGAAAGCCACTTTGAAATTTTGCTTTCACGTTTTGCGGCTGGAACCGGTCCGGATATTATTTCCGGCGGATTTACGCCCGTGCCTCTTTACCGTTTTATTGAGAACAGCTTTTTGGCGGACATATATGAGATGATTGACAACTCGCCCACGGCCCGGCGCGAAGATTTTTTTACCAATGCTTTGGAATCTATGGAAATAGGCGGGAGCTTATACATATTTCCATTGCAATTCGGCTTTGATTTTATCGGAATAAACGCGAATGTGCCCAATGCGTTTATAGAGCGTTTTGCCTCCCTTGAGAGCGCGAGGCCTTCCGATTTAATGCAGCTTTATTTTGATTTAACAGAAGAACATCCGGAGTGGAGTGCTCTTGCTTTTGCCAATGGGTTTAGTGAGTTTAGCATCATTGCGGCGGAATACAGCCGAAGCGTGAATTTCGCCGCCGGAGTGGTGAATTTAGGTGATGCGATGCCCGTTACCTTTGAAAATATCCGCCGAGCCTTTGCGAATAACGATAGGTTTGGCACCGGTTTCATTTTCAATCCCACAGACGATGAAATGGCAATGTTACAAGAGCGATATTTGTTTAACTTCATATTCAGCGGAAGCGATATCTTTGAAGCCTTTCTTGATTTTGAACGCGCGTTCTTTGTAAATTACATTCCCGTTGCCGATGAAAGCGGTCGATTAGTTCTAAACGGATTTTCCGGCACGCATGTAAGCATAAATCAAAACGCCGATCCCACCCTCGCGTGGGCGTTTATCGAGCAGCTTGTTTCCGATGCCGCATCGGAAGAATTCCGTAATCCGAATATTCCCATCGCAAGGCAATATTTGAACATCGCACTTGAAACAAGCCTGTACTCCGTGCTTTCGTTTAACGAACCGCGTTCGTTTTTGGGAAGCCGACACGACGCTATAGCACAAGTAATATCACCCCTCGAGAAATACAGCACAATGTCGATGACACATAACATGAATGCTTTTTTACCAATTCCAATGCAAGCATTTTTTGATTTTTTGGAAAACGACATATCCGCTGAGGAGGCAGTGCGGCAAGCCGAAGAAGAAGTATCCGCATGGCTAAACGAGGAACGCCCCATTGAAGAATTTCAGGTGGCCGAAGAACAAGGACAACCTTGGCTTGACGCAAACCTGATCGAACGCACCCTAACAATTCACACAAACAACATGCACAGCAGGGTTTTGGAGCAAGCCGCAAATGCCGTAAACGCCGCATGGTGGGAACGCGACGAACCGTACATGCTTCGCCTTGAAATAGACGACTATAGTTGGAATGATTTTGAAGAAAGCGAAGCACGCGCCACGCGGCTTCAAACCCGGCTTATGGCGGGGCAAGGACCGGATATTTTCCTGCTGAGTCCACACTTGGACATACATGCGTTGGCACGTTCAGGCTTCGTCCATGACGTGTATTCGCTAATTGACGCAGACCCGCACACAAGCCGTGCAGATTTTTTCGAACAGATATTTTCTGCTTTTGAAATGGCGGGCGGGCTGTATTTGTTCCCAACAAACGCGGGATTCCAATATGTAGGGATAAACACGAAGCTTCCGCAGTCCATTGTCATGCGGTTTTCTCAATATGAAACCATAACAATCGCGCAAATGATGGAAATATATTTAGATTTACTTGAAAACTACCCTCAGTACGATTATTTGATTTTAGCCACAACCACTAATAGATTGTGGAATGCGAGATCTACACTTGAGTCCGTCATGGGCGGATTCATAGGTTTTAACGCGCGTACCGCAAATCTCACGGACTCACGATTTGTCACTTTCCTTGAAAATCTCGCAAATGTAGACAATAACGGGGAAATTTTCCAGAGCTGGGGCATGAACGGTGCCGGCAATACAGAATGGATTCTTCAGCAATCAATGGTTTCAGCGTTTATGATAGAAAACACGCAGCTAACTCCGGCTAACGCGCTTCTCCCCGTTGCCGAACCAATTTTCACGCACTATATCCCCCTCGTCGATGAACAAGAGCGGTTGCTTCTTGACGATATACGATGGTCGCAATCGATATGGGCGGCGTTCTGCATCACCACAACCGGAGATTATTCTTTGGCGTGGGAGTTTTTACAACATGTGCCGACCGGTTATTCGTATCCCATAGGAAGTGCTGCGGTGGATGCTGTTTTTGGTACGCCGAGCTGGGGTAACAACTATATTACAACGCCGATTCGACGCAGCCTGTTCCGCGAACATAATCTGCGTGCTTTTGATCACGTATTTTTACCCTACACGCTTAACGATGGAAGTTTTTTTGGCAGCAGTAGTACTCAGGATTTCATTGGTGCCGCAGACCCCATCCAACGTAGCCAAAATATCGAAACGGCAATTAACCGCATTGCGGAATTAAATGAGCAACCGATGGCAATGCTGACCCCAATGATTCCCCAGGCCCTGTTTGAAGATGATTTGGAATTGTTTCTGCCGGGCGTAATAACCTCTGCGGATTTCGCCCAGCGGTTGCAAAATTCGGTTTCGTTATGGTTGATTGAGTAATATTCGTGTGGCGGGGTGTGAGTTTTTGAGAAAGAAGCTTGAAGAACTTTCCGGCTTTTGGGCAACCGTTACGTGGTGCTTATCCCTATCATGGAAATCGTCTAAATTCTACACAATCATACGCATAGCGGCGGATATTATCACGCCGCTTTTAGCCATTGTTGCGGCTTTTGTGGGCAAACACTTGTTGGATTTACTTTCGGGGGATTTAATGGTTGAAGATGCGCGGATGGTTTTATTGCTACTTTTTTTGGGGTTGTTGGGAATAGCATTATTGCGGAGGACAAGCCAAATTGCTGTACAATATAGCCAATCTATGCAATCTGAAATGCTTAACGGTCAAATAACATTGGATATGATGGCTCGCTCCCTTAACGCAGATTTGGAGTATTTTGATAACCCTGCCTATTACGACAGGCTGACATCTGCGACCCAAGATTCTATGGCGGTAAGCTACATATTATGGAACGTACTTTCCTGCATAAGCGCAAGCGTTGCATTTATCGGAGCTTTTGCCGTGCTTATTCAGGCGAATCCCATATACGGCATAGTAATGATGATGGCGGCTATTCCTGCCTCTGTAGCAGCGGCTAAATATGCAAAACTTCTTTACAATTTGAGCCTGGAGCAAGTAAACGAACATCGTCAAATGCATTACTGCCAACACATCGCAACGGAAAAAATTTTTGCTCAAGATATGCGTCTTTTTAGTGCAGGCGAACGTCTGCGGAATCGCTATCGGCGTATTTGGGCAGAGTTATTTTCCAAACGCAGGGGAATGACAAGGAAACGTTCTGTCTTAACGGGAATTTTAGAGTGTTTGCCGGAAATCGTTGTTGTTCTTATTGGGGTGGACATTGCTTTTGGTGTGCTTGGCAATACAAATACAGTGGGTGATTACGCACTTTTTACCGGGCTTGCGGGGCAACTTTGGAGTTCAATTAACATGTTTTCGTCTTCGGCTTTGCAAATTTATGACAACAAACTTAAAATAGAAAACATCAAACGACTTGATACTTTCAAAAACCGTGTAGAAGATACGGGGAACAAACTCCTTTCGCAAGTAAATAGCATTGTTCTGAAAAATATAACATTTACTTATCCGGGGTCAAAAATAACGGCTTTAGACAATATAAGTTTTACTTTGTGTAAAGATGAAAA
Source organism: Defluviitaleaceae bacterium (assembly GCA_009783395.1). Classification (GTDB taxonomy): domain Bacteria; phylum Bacillota; class Clostridia; order Lachnospirales; family WQUN01; genus WQVC01. Next base: position 9,309 of record WRHA01000359.1, on the reverse strand, counting down.
AGTAGTATTGGTCGGTCTTAACGGCTCAGGGAAATCGACTTTAATAAAATTATTATTGCGTATGTATGAACCCGACTCGGGTGCGATTTATATAAACGGTGTAAATATCCGCGAGTATAAATTATCGGAGCTTCGGGCAAATTTCAGCGTATATTTCCAAGAAATGAACAATTATAATTTTACACTGCGCGAAAACTTTACCATTGCTGATGCTGAAAATCCTGATGCCGACGTAAATGCAGAGCTTGCACTTAATGCCGCATACGCAAGGGATATATGGGAAAAAGCATCAAAGGGATTGGATACGAGCATTACGCGACTCTTTGACACAGAGGGTATTGAGCTTTCTGGTGGACAACATCAAAAAATAGCACTTGCTCGCGCTTTGTACCGAAAACACACCGCCCTTATACTGGATGAGCCTTCTTCAAATTTAGACCCAAAGGCAGAGAATGAAATTTTTAAGAATTTAGAAAACTTGACTGACGGCAAACTTACGATATTCACTTCACACCGTTTGTCAAATGTTGCACTTGCCGATAGGATTATTGTACTTGAAAAAGGTCGTGTAGTGGAAGATGGAACTCAAGAGGAGTTATTGAGAAACAAACACCTTTACGCAGAATTATTCCAATATCAACAAGAAAAATATCTCGCCTAATGTTAGGGGCATATCATGACTCATAATTTCAGGCGCGTTTTCCGTCACGAAAATGCGATTTACCTACTCCTTCTGCCAAGTCTAATCGGGCTTGCGATGTTTTTTGTTGTGCCTTTTGGGATTTCGATTTATTACGCACTTATCGACAACGCCGTTTCACGGCAGTTTGTGGGTGCGGCAAATCTCGTTGAAACATGGAACAATGCGGCGTTTTCGCTTGCGGTGCGCAACACGCTTACGTTTATGGGAGTGAGTATTCCACTTAACATGCTGCTTGCGCTTGTACTTGCACTTCTGCTAAAGCCGATGAACAAACATGTGCGCCGCGTTTTGGCGGTGTTTTTTCTGCTTCCGCTTGTTATCCCTTCCGGCTCAATTGTGTTCTTTTGGCAAAATTTCGTCGCCATAAATGGCATGTTTAACCGACTGTTTTTCGCGGCAAATCCGATAGACTGGCTTAATTCCGATTACGCAATGTGGTTTATAATCGGAATTTTTATTTGGAAAAATATCGGGTTTAATATGATTTTGTTTCAAGCGGGACTTGATTTTATCCCGAAGGATTATTATGAGTATGCCGCGATGGAAGGCGCGGGGCGGCTCAAACAGTTTCGCATTGTTACGCTGACGTATCTCACGCCGACTTTTTTGCTTGTGTTTATTTTATCGGTTGTAAATTCGTTCAAGGTTTTTCGTGAAATTTATTTGCTTACCGGGACGCACCCGAATATGAACATTTATCTGCTCCAACATTTTTTGAATAATCAGTTCGCAAATCTAAATTATCAGCTTATGGCATCGGCGTCGTTTTATATTTTCGGGTTTATTTTGGCGTTGGTTTTCGGACTTTATTGGTTACAGCAAAGGCAGACGTATTTATGAGAAAAAAATTTTTTTTATATATGACGATTTTCATTATGGCTATTTTGGCCGTGGCTTTTGCCTTGCCGATTTTTGTTACGATTACAAATTCGTTTATGACGGGCTTTGAAATTCAAAACCGATACTCTATTGCTCTTTTGCCTGCAAACAGTTTTTACGCCCTTGAGGTTTTTTCGCAAATTCATTTTGTGCGGATGGCACTTGTACCGGATTTTGCTTCTGTTTCACAGTATTTCACGCTTTTTCGCAATGTGGGCTATATGAGCGCGCTTTGGAACTCCGCGATTATTACCGTGCCGGCAGTTTTGGGGCAGCTTGTTGTTTCCGTTCCGGCGGCATATGCATTTGAGCTTTCAAAATGGCGACACAAAGAAAAATTGTTTTTCGTGTACATTGTGATTATGCTTATGCCGTTGCCGGTGCTTCTTGTGCCGCAGTTTGTAATGGCGGGGTTTTTGGGGATAAGCGAAAGCGTTTTGGCGATAATTTTGCCCGCAATTTTCGCGCCGTTCGGGGTTTTTCTTTTGCGGCAATTTTTGAAAACACTCCCGCATGAATTTATCGAGGCCGCGAAAATCGACGGCGCGGGACAAATACGTATCTTGATTTCAATTGTCACTCCGCTTTTGAAGCCCGCGATTGCCGCGCTTGCAATTTTGGTTTTCGTGGATTATTGGAACGTGGTTGACCAAGCGATTGTTTTTATCACCGACGTAAACGCACAGCCGTTAAGCGTGTATCTTGCGCGACTTACGGGCAACTTTGAAATTGTATTTGCCGCGTCCGTTTTTTACATGCTGCCCGCGTTGTTGGTTTTTTTGCACGGGCAGGAGTATCTAACTGAGGGCATTAAAATGTCGGGGCTGAAATAGGGGGCTTTTATGGATTACAAAAAGGTTCTGACGTGGATAACAATAATTTTCGTGGGCGTGCTGCTTTTTATGACGTTTTTTTCTCGTACCCTTGCAGACATGCATGTTCCGCGAATTACGCTTGATTTTGCACGGCAGGGAACAATCAGCCCTGAAGCGCGTTCATCGGGGATTGTTCGTGCGGCGGACACAGAGCAGATTTTCGCACCGGTTGCGGGACGAATTACACAGATTGTCGCAATCGGCGATGACATAAACGCACAAACAGTTTTATTTACAATTTCAAGCGACTTGCGAACTCTGGCGGATATGCTTGAGCAGACGGAACACAACAGACGGCTTAACACGCTGGATGTCCGGCGTACACAGGCCGAAATCGCATCAGAACATATACAACTTGCGCAGGCAATCGCCGCTCCGCTTGCGCTTCCAATCGAGCCATCGCAGAATTTATTTGAATATGATTTGCAAATCGAAAATAACGAGCGGGCGTTGACCTTACAACTGGATGTCCATAATCGTGCCGCTGAAAATGCACAAGATGAGCTTGCGGTTTTACAAACCTTATTTGCGGAGGGGATTATTTCGCAACAGGAATTGACTGACGGCGAAAACGAAGTTGCAAGGCTTGCACAATCACGAGAGCAAATTTTGGCGCAGCATGAACAGGCGCGGGAACAAGCAATCCTTCGGCGCGAGCAAGCGATTTTAAATTACGAGGCGGCAAGATTGGCACACGAAGAATCTGCTCGGTCTGCCATGCGAAACCATGAAGCGCAAATTGAAGGGCGGAGAAGTCGAATCGCACAGCTTGAGTTTACTCTCACGGCACATGAAATCGAATCGGAGCGTATCGACGCGCAAATTTTAGAATTAACGGAACAAATTGCCGCCGGAGGAATGGTCGAAGTAAGGCTCGGCGAAGGCGGGGGGCGAACGGTTGCAGAAGTGGACGTTGTCGTTGGCACTCATATTTCCGAGGGCGCGGCTGTGCTTCTTACCGCGATGAACAATGGCCGATTTTACATCGACGCGTCATTCTCGCAAATGCAGGACTTTATTTCCGCAGGGCATCGCGCAGATATTATCGTCGGAACGGAACGGATTGAGGGAAGTGTAACACGAATTGTTCCGCAAGGCGGAAGAAATGCCGTTACGATTGAGGTGCAAAGTCGCACCTTGCGGGGCGGCGAGGCGGCCACTGTCACTGTTTCGGGCGGAACTTCAAATCATGCCCACGTCATTCCGCTTTCCGCTCTGCGCGAAGACCAAAACGGTTATTTTGTCTTGTATGTAGAGGCCCTGCCTCGTAATTTCGGACGTAACGATTATTATTTGCGTGTTAGGCGCGTTGAATCCGGACGGCGTGATGCATCACACATTGCAATCAGCTCGGTATGGGGCATGGACATCCCCGAGGAGCCTGTTGTAGTAAACAGCGATATTCCCGTCCGTGCAGGGGAAAGAGTGCGGATTGTCGGCGACGGAGAATTTGAGCAAACGCGATGAACGGTGGTGGCGATGTGGGAAAAGCAATTATTTTAGTAAATTTTTTCATTCTTGCCGGATGCTTGGGGTTTCTTTTTTATTCCTATGTTGTTGCGGGTAGATATTTTGCTCATGACGTTATTTATATTGCGCCGAGAACGAATGAAAGCCGTTTGTTTTTTGATGTCGCTGATGTTGAAATTTTGGCGATTTCCTATCCCGAATACAGCTTTGCACCGGTAAGCCGCAGTAGTGCGCGAGTGGCTTCTTCTACGCATGAAGCTTCGGCAACTGTGATTAACACAAACGCCGCCTACTTTGATATGCACGCGATGGATTTTATTGAAGGCCATCGAGGCACTGTAATAAACAAGGCATTAGCATGGCGGCTATTTGGAGCGTGCGAAGGAATAACAGGGCTTGCGATTACGGTAAATGACGTACAGCACACTGTCACCGGCATTGTGCGACAATGCGCGGATTATACCGTGTGGTTTTCCGGCGAAATCTCCGCACCTGTTTCCTCGTTATATATACTCGCGCCCGACCCTTTGGCGGAAAGCCAAGCGCGCACCATGCTCGAAACATATTTGCGTGGAAACTCTGAATATGCCGTTGTTGATATAAACCGATTCGTGCAGAGCATAAACATTCGGCATCGAATTTTGCTTTATCCGGTTTGGGCAACTGCATTTGTCATTTTCTTGATAAGGGCACTAAAGCAAAAATCAGCACTTCCGCTCGTCGGTGCGATGTTATGCCTGATTGTGCTTTGGGGTGCGCGGGATATTTTATTTTGGCTGCCAAATTTGTCCGCACCATCGACTTCGCTGTTCACTGAAATAACCACTATCGGCGCATTGCCGCCCGATGTGTATTTATCTGCAGGAATGTTGCGCCTTTCGCAACTAAGTCGCAACGCAAATATCGCTCTTATTGCGGGTGCAGTTGGGTATGTAAATTTATTATTTTTTTGGTGTAAAGTTTATTCCCCTACGCGTCTTTAACAGAAAGTCGCTCGGCGATTTGCGCGTATTCCATTTCGTCAGCCATTTCGCGAAGCCACATAACAAGCTCTCCGTCTGTCTCGTATTCATACTCACACAGCGCGGAAATCAGTTCATCGCATTCAATCATGTCGCGCCGATTGCAGGCATCGTGAATCCTCGCCAAAAGTTTCGCGTCGGGTTCAGCCTTTTTCTCTTTATGTGTGGCCGCGTCCAAATCTGCCAACACTGCGGAAATCCCGGTTATCAGGCCGCGAGTGCTTTGCAGAAATGTTATGTTGTTTGCGGCGATAAAATTTACGCGCTCTGTTTTTGCGGCGGCTTCGAGAGCCTCCGCCAATGCGCCTGTTTTTTCTGCAAAAATACCGTAACACGATCCTTTTATCCCATGCACTATGGTCATGTACTGAGTCAAATCATCCCACGATTCCGCTTTGTCAAGCATCGCGGGGGTTGTTTTTGCAAACGTGCGCAAAACATCTATGTACGAGCTCTCATCTCCGCCAAAACGTGCGATCCCCTTGTCGAAATCAATGCCGAAAACACGATATGATAAAAGTGAAACCGATTTTGTCCACTTTTTGATAACAGCATCAAGAGTGCTGATTTCGATTGGTTTAGGAATGTAATCTTGAAATCCGTGCAGGAAGAACATTTCGTCGTTGCCGACAAGTGCGTTTGCGGTAAATGCGATAATAGGAATATTTTGGGCGTATTCAGTTTCAATCTCGCGAATTCGGCGCAAGGTTTCAATTCCGTCCATATCCGGCATCATATGGTCTAAAAAAATGGCATCGAAGCGAAGCCTTTCACTTTTAATCGCCTCAATGGCCTCAAAGCCGCTTTCCACGCAGGTCGTTTTTATATCATATCGCTTCAAAAGGCCCGCAATAAGCACAAGATTTGCCGGAACATCGTCTACAACAAGGATGCGCACACTCGGAAGTTTTATATTCTCCTTACGAGGTTGCCGTTTTTCCGGATAAAGGAAGCAATTGAGGTTATTTATTACATCTTCGCCAAGGGTTTCACCCGACACCTTTTGCTGCCAAAACCACGCCGCAAACGTGCTTCCTTTGCCGATTTCTCCGGTCGCCATAATATCTCCGTCCATCATGCGCGCCAGCTTTCGCGAAATCGGAAGCCCAAGCCCTGTTCCTGTAACCTTGCGGTTTGCGGTCATGTTTGTTTGTACATAGTCGTTAAAAATTACCTCCGTGTCTGCGTCAGAAATGCCAACTCCCGTGTCTGCCACCGTTATTGTCACCCATGCGGCAGTGCCGTTTGCGGTATGATCAATCGACAAACACACAGACCCTTCTTTAGTATACTTAAATGCATTTGAAAGCAAATTGTTAAGTATTTGCTTAACACGCAAATCATCCCCAAAAAGTTTTGCGGGAAAATCGGGCGCAATTTCTAATTTAAATGTGATGGGCTTTTCGCCACGATGCAAAATGCTTTGGTTTATTGAATCATTTATCATGCTCGCGGTGTCATATTCGACAGGCATTATTTCCAAATTGCCGGATTCAATTTTTGAAATATCCAGAACGTCGCTTATGATATGCAAAAGCGTCGTCCCCGCATTTTTTATATTGGTTAAATTTGAATAAAGCTCATCGCTTAAATCCTCGGATTCAAGCGACAGGTCGGAAAAGCCTATAATTGAAGAAAGAGGCGTACGCATTTCGTGCGACATTATTGTAATGAACGCAGATTTTGCGTTGTTTGCGACTTCGGCGGACTTTACGGCAGACTGCATCTCCCGCTTTTGCCGCTGCAAAAGCAAATGAAGCCCAACCCGCATTCTCAAAATTTCTGAAGAAAAGGGCTTGGTTATGTAGTCGACGGCACCCTCGCTCAAGGCTTTCGCCTCGCTTTTGGGATTATTTGCTGCCGTCAAAAAAATTACGGGGATGTTTTGGGTTTTTTCATTCTCTTTAAGCAGTTTGTTTACGGCATAGCCATCCAGCTCGGGCATAACAGCATCCAAGAGAATCAGATCGGGCATAACAACGTCAAGAAGAGAAAACAAATCCTTGCCGGACGACTCGGTATGCACGATATAATCGTCGCTGAGGCATTTTTTTGCAAACTCCTGGCTCAATTTTGCATCATCGACGACAAAAACTACTTCTCGGCCTCGGTTGGACACGCTCACGTGTTTTGCTCCTCATTACGCTTTACCGTCTCGATAATCGAATTCAAGCTTTGGCTCATAACGTCAATCGATATATGCGCTTTATCGTAGTTTTCCGCGATGCTGTCGATAAGCTCGTTTACGGCTGTGATAGCGGCCAAGGATTGTGCAGAAATTTCGTCGGACTCGGACACAATTGTCTTGGATTTTGCCGCAAGCGCACGCACCTCTTCAGCAACAACCGCAAACGCCTTGCCGTGGATTCCGGCACGAGCCGCCTCGATTGACGCATTAAGCGCGACAAGGTTTGTTGACGTGGCAATCGACAAGATATTTGTCGAAATTGTTTTGAATTTGGAGAACCCTTCGTTTAATGTAACCATGCATTCGGTAATTTGTGCCGATTTTGCTTTGATGTTTTGAATGTCCTCAAGCAAAAGATTCGCGCTGTCGACGTTTGAAATCGCTATATCCAAGACGCCCTTTATCTCCTCGTTAAGCATTTGGATACAGTTTGCCGGGATATTGTCGCCGGAAACGATGCTTCGCGCCATTTCGTGACAGGTGTCGTGTCCGCACGCGCCGCAGTCAAACGTACGCTGGCGATGCGTAGACTTGTTCATGGCTTTGTAGCCCTGCTCGATTTGCGACTCGGTTAACGCTCGCGTTTTAACATGCGACGGGTTATATTGTCGTATAAAGTCGTGCATTTTAAGCGTTCTGTCGTAGTTTTCCAAAAGTTGTGCATATGTGTCGCGGTCAAAGTCACGCGAAACGGATTTTCTGTTTTCATCCATGATGGCATGGGTTTCGAAACGACCGACGGTATGCTCGACGGCGGTTCCGAGGTTACAGCCTTCTCCGCAGTTTAACACGTCGAAAACCGTTGGCAAAACGCTTTCTCTTTCCTCGGCAAAAGAGTCGATCGCTTCATAAACAATGCCATGACCTTCCGCCTGGTCAACGCGTAAACCCTTTCCAAACCAGAACTGTAAATTCTCCTTTAAACCACCCGGCATCGGGTACAAACGCCCGAAAGCCGCCTCTTCGTGGTCGAAACCGGCAGCGGTATGGGGTAATTCGATGTTGTTTTCGCGGACGTATTCAAAAATCCTCTTAAATGTAACATTATACTTAACCTGTTTCGTTGCCTCAAATTCATGCGCCTTTGCAATACACGGCGTCAAAACAGCCAAGTTATCGTTGATTCTTTCATAATTGCGCATGTAAATCGCCGTACAAAGAATCGGGCTATGTACGGGGGAGAGGTATTTCATAATACCATGCTTGTATTTCAAGATGTAATCGACTATCGCCGGGCAAGGCTGGGTTATCAACGCTTTGGGCGATGATTGTTCGATATGGCGGATATGCGCCCATGTGCAGATGTCTGCTCCGATTGAAACATCGTAAATTTTTCGAACGCCCTGTTGCTTAAGCCACGCCAAAAGCCTACCGCCTTCCGGATTTACATAAAGAGCGGGCGCAGCGAGAATGGAAATGTTTTCGCCTCGTTGCAAATCGTTTAAAAAGCGGGCTGTGTCGTCGTCATAATCCCTTACTTCGTGACGGCATGTTTCAAGGCAAAATCCACAAGCGATACACTTTTCATTGTTAATCGAAACGCGAATTTGTCCTTCGTCTGAGAAAACATGGTTTGCGCCTTCAATGGGACAAACACGAATGCATCTGTTACATCCGACGCATTTCGTTAAATCCTCCATAATGAGTTTACGCATAGTCGATCCCCCGATCCAATTTTTTTTACCATAACAGCTTAATATTATCGCAACCTTCACAGAATGTAAACAACATTTTGACAAAGTTTGCAAGCGGATAAAATTGGTGCGGGTAGTGTCACTACCCGCACCAATTTTTCATTTGCCTAAAATCGTGAAATACCTTATAGTATGTATAAATTCGAGAAAGGAGTTGGCACAAATGAACCTACCCAATGTTTTAATAGTCGACGACCAGCCATCGGTATGCAAGGAGGTTGCGACATTTTTAAGGGGCAGATACAATGTTATTGCGTTTAAATCCGGCAAAGAGGCACTAACCTACCTTGATAAAAATCATGTGGATTTTATACTGCTTGACTACTACATGCCGGAAATGACGGGATTCGAAGTCCTCCTTCAAATCCGCCAAAACAAATCCCTCGACGACACCCCTGCCATATTTCTGACTTCCGAAATAAATGAACGCATGGAACACGAGATGCGACAGCGCGGTGCAAATGACTACTTATGCAAG
>WRHA01000358.1 GCA_009783395.1 Defluviitaleaceae bacterium | reverse complement strand
AAAAAACCTTGCGACCCTCTAGGTCGCGGCGGTTTTTGCTCCTCGCATTGCGACAAAAATCCTGCGCCCAAACAGTCAAGTTATTTCCGGACAGTTCTTAAGTCAAAATCTTGCGCATCATTCCGTCAACACAGTCGCTTTCATTAAGGCAAAATACATTTTTAGAATTTCTCTCCGGTTTGCCTTTCCCCCACCATTGGCGTAAAGTTTCGGCATCGGTGCCGGACATGATAAACGAATTTAGGACAATTCGTTTATCCGCACTTGACGGTTGGAGGCGGGCTTCCAAACCTTTAATCGTGGCATAAAATTCAATTTTGGGGTCATCCCATTTCACGAAGCGCAAGCCTTTGGGGTCAATGAAAGTGATATACTGTGTTTCCGGCGTATCAATCCACAGAATGTAATCAGGATAGAAATTGCCCGCCTCAAAGAATCCAATGCCCGATTTGCTTTTGTTTCGCAGTAAATACAGGCTTTTGCCTTCGAGCGTTTCGGAATTATGGTCAACCCAGTCCTTTAACGAATCGACAAACCTTTTTTCCTCCGGGTTTAGACTAACCGGAGAAACAGTCAACTTAAGCCCACAAGCTTTCAGGCTAATGAGTGGCGTATAAAGGTGCGCTCGGAAATCGAATGCAACAAGCGAACCGCTAAATTCACTGATTTCGTAGGTGGGGATGCCGTTCTTCTCGTTGAGAAGCTCTCGCAAGTTCTCAACAAAATGCTCCACAGTGTCAGTGTTCGTATCACCGTCATGGCTATCGTAATAGGAGAACTTGTACGCATCCGCGAAATTGCCATCACCTGCTGCCAGTTCATGATATTCGAGCAACGGAGCTTCCCAACGATTTTTTTCGTATCTATAGAATTTGTCGATGTAGCATTTCAACACCATTACGGCAAAATCCGTGTATAGTGCCAGCTTTTGCATTGAGTCCAGCTCGAGATGCTTTTTGGGAATTATGAGCGAATACCAACCATCAGCTTGTAAAATATCCATAATCCTTGCTTTGCAAAGCGTGATATTGTAATAATGCTTTGCGTTTTTGTGTGCTTCCAACTCATCGTAAATACGCTCGTAATCAAGGAATGGAGCATAACGCGTATCCAACTCTTCTTCGTTGGTTTGGCTGTCCAATTGTAAGCCGGTCGAAGATTCCAATGTTTGAACCTTCGACCGGCAGTCAACAACAACTCTACTCTTATTCAAATAAGCGGCAAACCCCTTATCCGGCACGGAAAGCACAATTCGAGCTGCTTGTTTCTTGAAATTTGCGCCATCCTTTACCCGGATTACACGAAGTCGCTTATCCTTAACCTCGTCATAGCGGCTGATGATAGGCAACGTAAACTCGTGAGGATTTTCGTTAATCGGCATATCTTCCATTTCAAGGTGTTTTTTGAAATCCTCCATATATTGCGCTCTGATGCCGAATATAGTAAGCGTTTCGAGAAGTTCGATGTTTTTGGGAACGTCAACAGAGCGGTCTTCAAGTTTGCCGCTTCGTTTCAAGTTGCCGCCATACCCACGCAAGCGAACACCGCGACCGAATAGTTGAATGGCTTGTGAACCCTCGCCTCGTGCAAAGTTTATCAGCCCCATCGTGGAAACACGCCATGAATTCCAACCCTCGGAAAACTTACGAGATCCGATAAGCACATTCATTTTTGAGCCTTTGTCGTTAATGTTTCGAAACAAGGATGTGTTGGCAAACTCTTCCGTTCCGGTAACGATGCCCTTTGCATCACAACTTTTAATGAGCCCTGTCGTGTCGCCGATGCTGATAACACCAAAATTCTCTCCATCAGAACCGATCCGTAGCGCAATCTCACCCTGCACTTGGCGCATATTCAACATATGCAAACGCGGCTCTTTGGAAACGGAAGCGCAGTTAAAGACAATGCACAGAAGGTCTTTGTAAACGTCTTCCGGGTTTGGATTACCTCCAAACAAAGACACAAGTGCATTGTAGTTTTGGGAAAACAACTCCCGGCCACTACCATCCATAAGACCTGTGTCCTCATTGAGAACGGTATTTATGCGGCGGATTGTAGCTTCTCGGTTGCACACAAATCTGTCGATGAAGTCCAGCACTTCTTCGACATCGGTCATTTCGGCAGCAGATGTTTTTGCTGTTACTCTGTTGCCAACAAAAACCAGTAACGGTTTTTCAAGCATAAACGGCACAAACGCTTTCCCACGCTCGGCAAATAACTTTAATTGCTGGTAGAACGACAGCAAGCACCCCACAAGGTACAACTGCCGTTGCTCATCGTCAATGCTTTTGCGCAAGTTATAAATGCGATATTCTTTGCCGTAACCGTCCTCATAGAAAAATTTGTACGAGTAGTCGATGATAATAGAGCGAAAATATTCATCGACGCGGGTTTTCCACTCTGCCACGGAAGCATTGCTCGGCTTGTTGGATTTCATTGCTTGTTTCAACGTTGCGGAGTATTCAAAGGCGAACCCGCCTTCGGCGGACAGGCGAGAGCGGTAATCGTACCAAACATCGCCCGCAAGTCCACGGTGCGCTTCATCTATAAGCACGAGATTATTTTGTTCGAAGCTGTCGATGGAAACGGTCTTGACTTTCCCTTCTTCCTTTAACTTGTTCATGTCTATAACAATAACGTCGGTACTACTGCCAAATCCGTTCTTGTCAAACATCTCAGCCGAAATCTGCGACAGCTTCAATTCAGCCAAGTGCTGGATAGACATACCCTCGTTTGGCGCAAGTACGATTATTTTGTTTATCTGCCGACGCGGGTCGAGGAGGGCGGCCTTTTTTAAGTGATGCCGGAACTGAAAGACGTTTATGTGCATGATGAGCGTTTTTCCGCTGCCGGTGGCGCACATAAATGCCAGCTTATTCATGTTTTCGGGCGTGAATGGCTCAACGTCAATCGCACCCGGACTTCTGTCTCGTACCCTTTCAGCAAAAGCGTTCAGTTTCGCTGCGAATGCAACCTTATCCGTAAAAAAGTGGTCAAGGTACATCTCGGTAAACAGGCAACCGATGTATTGGAAATACTTTAGATGTATGCCGCCGCGCTTTTCCCCTATTTGTTTTACATAGCGGCAAATGCGTTCGTCATATTCACGAAGGGTATCGCGGCTGATTTTGGTATCCCCTTGGCGGCGCAAAATAGCATCCAATTCACCCCAGAAAAATGTGTTCTGATTTTCGTCTGTGCCTTCATATTCGGAATCGTTCAGTTTCCCTGCAAGCCCGGCGAGGGTTTCCTTGCCGAACAAACTGAGGAAATAACGAAACAATATAAGTCTGTCGCTCCAAGGGATAGGCTGGTCGGACGCTTTGCGTCCTGCTCGCCCATGCATCCGGGGCGGTTGCGCAGTTGATGTTCTTCTTGGCATTATTCCGCCCCCTCAAACATTTTTTCTTTGAAAACAGGCTCGATGCGCTGTACTTTCCATGTCTCGTCATCAAGGCGCAGGTTTTCAAGGTTGTTGTCGCCGTTTACGAAAATCACATCGAACTCGCGGTTAAGCGGGCTGTTTTCGGTGAAGTAAGCATCAAGAGCCGCGTTGGAACACAGGATGTCTTTTGTGACATTGCGCCATATAATAAGTGCTGCTCGACCATCGGGAAGCCGTCCTTCGATTTGCCTAAAAGTAAACTCGCCGCCTTTGGCTTGCTCCAATCTCACGGCATTTTCATATTCGCCTTTGGGGTCGAGGGTTGCGTTAAAGGAAACCGGCGCGGATTGCCGCACTACCGTAAGCCCCAGCAAATAGTTGAATGTTTCGCACAAATCCACGGTTCTGTCTCTGGTTTCGTTGTTTTCGCTTATCTTGAAGCTGTAAGAAAATGGCGTATTGAAGGCTTCAAGCATCAGCATACTGTCTTTGGCTTCGGAGTCGAACATATAACGGAGCATATATTCCTCGCCAAGGAATGTCATCAAGCGGTGGAAGTCATCGCTTAACTCGATGTTTAACAGCGCGTCCTCGTAGCTTTCCAGTACAAGGTATTTCATTATGTGGCTTACGCCTGTGTTGCGATTTTGGGGTTTGCCATTTCGCCAGTCGGCAGAATATACGGCTTTTTTTATTCTTGGCAATGTAACGGCATTGAAATATTCGCCCATTTCCACAAGTAAATAGCGACGCTGACCTGCTTCGCCATCAGCGCGATTAAGGTTAATTACTGCGTGTCCAGTTGTGCCTGAACCAGCGAAAAAGTCTAAAATAACCGCATCGGATTCATCTGCGCCAGAAGCACAAATAGCGTCATTTACAATCATTATTGCTTTACCGAAATCAAACGTTTTTTTAGCGAAAAGAGCCTTTATTTCTTTTGCAAAATAGTTAGCTGACGCATATTCATTCTTGTCCCACCAAGTAATAGGTAGGGCATCATCGTCCATGCGGGTCTTAAAATCAATGGATATTTCGCCATTAACTCTGCGCACCCGATATTCGCCATTTAGGATTTCTTCCTTAACTCTATCTAAGCCACGTTGCCACCTTTTTTCAATAAGCACACCACCTTCTGACTTAACTGGGTAAACCAAGGTTTCGTTGTCCAATGGTTTTTCCAGCAGGTGATATTCTTCAGCTTCGTTATCCCAACGCATCTTGAGTATGCGAATGCTGCCATCGTCAGAAACCGCAATAGGAAAATACATAAAAGGACGGTTTGTGCGTAAATCGTCGTTGCCTGCTCGTATAAAATTCATCCACGCATAATTTCCAACTTCATCTTTCAAAGGATAACGCTTCAATTTTTCCTGTCGAGTTCCAATTGAGCGCGGCACAGTTTCTTCCCTCTTTGAATAAAACAAGCAATACTCGTGAGATGGTGAAAATTTACCTTTTGCTTTCCTGCTTTGCGGATTTGACCTTACAACTGCAATGCCAACGTTTTTCGCAAATTGGTTTGTAAGCAGATTTTGCAGATAAGGCATTTCGGCATCATCAATAGACACCGCAATAATAGAATCGTCCGCCATTATCTGCCTCGCAATTGAAAGGCGATTTTCCATCAATGCAATAAAAGATGAGTGCTTATAGTTGTTCTTGTATATAATTTCGCTGGCATCTGTATTGTATGGAGGGTCGATGTAAATGCATTTAACCTGTGACTTGTATTTCTCGGTCAACAAGCGTAGTGCTTGGAAATTGTCGCTATGAATCATCAAGCCACCTGTTTGCTCATCCAAATCATCTACACTCGCCACAAGGCGATCTTTGAAATCGGCGGAGAAATGTTTTGTATCAAGCACAAGGTTTCCATTTTGTCGTAGGACGTCAGCCGTTAGTGGGTCGGTATAACCCAAAGATGTCAAATCCGCTTCAATTTCGTTTATAGCGTACATATCTACCCACTCGGCAATCTGCGCCGCATTGGAAATAATCTCAGGGTAAAACGCCTCACTCACACGATCAAGGGTAATGCACCAATTAGTTGCTACCACAAACTTCTTTTTGAGCCACAGTTTTTTTTGAAAATCCTCAATCTGCGCCAAGAAGTCAATGATGATTTTCCCCACACGCTTTATTGCCCGTATTTTAGCAAGATAAGTGTCTACACGCTTTTCATCGGTGGTGTCGATGTCCTCAAGGTGGATAACTTCGCTCTTGATGAAGAAATCCAATTCACGGGTCAAAAAGCCATGTAAATCCTTATGTATAAAATAGTCAAAGGTATTTTTCGCCACATACGCCGTCATATGCTTTTCAAGCACCGTTCGTTTGTCGCTCCTTGCCGAGGTTGCAGGCGCAAGCAATCGTTGCCACCAGTCGCGGAATCTGTTTTTTAGAATGTCCATGATTGTTGCAAGATTATCCTCGGCGTATTTTTTTTTCTTGTCCACGGGAATGTCGTAAACAAAGCGGATAACCAACGCGCTGTCCACTTCCTCAATGGTTTTAATTCCCGGCGCATCATCGGTTTCGGCATACAACATAAAGGCACGCTTGTTTCCGTTGGCTTCTATATTATTGTTCTTTTCGGTGGTCGCATCCACAAGGCGGAAATGCACCTTTTTACCGTCCACCACGAAAGTATAATCGCGGAAGTTTTCGGCGGTCTTGATGTAATACTGGTCGGAGTTTGCCCAATGCAATTTCACTTCTTCACCTTCGTAGGGGATAGCATACACACCCTCTTTGTAACGGCGTTTGGAAATAAAATCGCCCTCGTCATAATAACGGTTGAAGAAGTTATACAACGCGGAATAAACATCCGCTTCCATAGCGAACAAATCCGTGCCACGAGCAAGCCGGGCCTTGAGTCGACTGTATTCCTCAGTCAGTTTGGGGCTTGCGGTAATTTCGATGCCGAGGTTGTCGGCTTGCTTTTCAATTTCCGCAATACGCGTCGTCACCACTCCCGTGTCGGCGGCAAAGGGCGCAAGTGCCTCCTGCACCTTTTTGGGTAGGCTGTTTGAGAGAAACTCAGCTATCTCGTCTTTGCGGATGTTCATTATCCGATAAATGCCGAAGTCAAGGTCGGCTTTGTCAAGTTCAAACATCCCTTCAAGTAAGCTAATGAAGCGGTTTAATTTTTCATTACTTGGGTTCATGATTTCCTCCCCTAAACAATCTTCTTGCGGTGCGACACAGCTCATTAAGGGTTTTTGGAGGTCGCCTGCTGTCCACATTAGACATTTTGGCGGACAAAGTCAATCCACGGAGGACAAAAAGAAGATGCACGCTTGCGTGCTTTTTCAAATCGGTGCGGGTAGTGTCACTACCCGCACCGATTTTGCACGCACGGTTTTTTTTAACTCGGAAAACCGCACCAGGCAATGGCACATGAAACGTTCCCGCACCCTTCGAGACGTAATGCCGCCTCCCACAGGATGTCCACGGTGCCCACTGCACGCTTGGCGTGTGCAAAAAGATAAATTTGACAATTGCCTTCATATAACGTTAAAATACGCGTTGGTGGAAAATAGAGAAAAAATAAATCCATAGGAGGTAATTGTTTTGGCAGTAGAGAATTTAATTTGGGTTGGCTATATAGGGGCTGCGGCAGGTCTTATATTTGCCTTCATTCAATTTCGGAAGGTAATGCAATTTCCCGAAGGTAATGAAACCATGAAAAAAATTGCCGGCGCTATACGCGAAGGAGCAAACGCTTTTATTCGTCGTCAGTACAAAACGGTTGCGATTTTCTTCGGTATATTGTTCTTGGTCTTGTCAACATTGGCATATTTACCTGTGTTAATAACGGGCGACTGGGATAGCGGGCTTGTTAATCCGTTTACGCCTTTCGCGTTTATATCGGGCGGTTTAATTTGCTCGATTTGCGGTATCATTGGCATGAAGGTTGCTACATTTGCAAATGTGCGCACGGCTCAGGCCGCAACCGACAGCCTTAACTCCGCTCTCAATGTATCTTTTTCGTCCGGAGCGGTTATGGGTTTTGTTGTAAACGGTTTTCAAATACTTGAAACGGTTACATGGTTCGTGATTCTGAGATATGTGTTCGGAGCAAGTGACGAGATCATTGCACAAACAATGATAACATTCGGAATGGGTGTAGCTGTTGTATCGGTATTTGCGCGTGTGGGCGGCGGTATTTTCACAAAAGCCGCAGACGTCGGCGCAGACCTTGTGGGTAAAGTTGAGGCCGGTATTCCCGAGGACGACCCGAGAAACCCTGCCGTTATCGCGGATAACGTAGGCGATAATGTTGGTGACGTTGCAGGCATGGGAGCCGACCTTCACCAGTCCAACTCCGGCGCGCTTGTTGCGACCGTTGCCATCGGCTTTATCGCCGGATACGGTATCGCAGGAATGTTGTTACCGATTATCGTGTGTGTAATCGGCGTTTTGATGTCGATTGTCGGCACATTCTTTGTTAGAACAAAAGAACAGCCCGACCAAAAAAGCTTGCTTAAAACATTAAGCAAGGGCGTTTATGTAGCCGGATTTCTCGCGGCACTTTTAACATTGCCCACCATTCTCTTTATTGCAAATAACGCCTATGTATATGAAGTGGATGCATACGGGGTTGAAGTAGCAGTAAACCATATGCGTGCAAATGGCTGGGGTCTTTTCGGTGCCGTTGTTGTGGGTATCGTTTCCGGGTTCGTGGTCAGCGCGCTTACCGAGTACTACACCTCGGACGCAACAAAGCCAACACGCGAGCTTGCCGAATCCAGCACAAGCGGTGCTGCACCGCTTCTTATCGGCGGATTGTCGCTTGGTATGAAGTCTGTAGCCGGCCCGATTATATCAATATCGGTTGCCATATTGGCGGCGTTCTTTCTCTCATCGATAGGCGGTGGCGGATTTGATGCCGGGCTGTACGGAATCGGACTTGCCGCCGTAGCCATGCTTTCTACCAACGCAATAATCCTCGCTACCGACGCTTTCGGCCCCGTCGCAGATAACGCAGGCGGCATCGCCGAAATGTCTCATCTGTCCGAAGAAGTGCGCGAACGCACCGATGCCCTCGACTCGCTGGGCAACACAACAGCAGCTACAGGCAAAGGCTTTGCGATTTGTTCAAACGCCTTTACGGCACTCGTACTTTTGGTCAACTATGTTTATCTGATAAACGGGCAGCTTGAGGATGCGGGAAGGGAAACATTGGATCTTTCGATAATAAACCCCGCCGTCCTAATCGGATTTTTATGCGGCGCGGCAATGGTGTTCTATTTTTCCGGGCTTTGTATGTCGGCGGTTCAGCGTGCGGCGCAAGGCATAGTGGTTGAAGTTCGGCGTCAGTTCAAAGAGATTAAAGGATTGCTGGAAGGCAAGCCCGGCGTTGAAGCGGACTATGCCACATGCGTTGACATTTGTGTTCGCAGTGCGCTTAAAGAAATGATTGCTCCTACCGCTGTTGCCATCGTTACACCGATTCTTGCCGGCATTGTGCTTGGCGGTGCGGGCGTTGTCGGATTTTTGGCGGGTACAATATTGGCAGGCTTCGCGCTGGCAGTGTTTATGCTCAACGCCGGCGGTGCATGGGACAATGCGAAAAAATATATCGAGCGCGGAAACCTCGGCGGTAAAGGCTCTGATCAGCACAAAGCGGCCGTTATCGGCGACACCGTCGGCGACCCGCTTAAAGATACCGCGGGTCCGTCGTTTAACAATGTTATGGTGCTTGCGTCAACAGTTGCCATCGTTTTTGCCGGCGTAACCGTAGCGTTCTCGTTACTGTAAAAAAAACTTTTAACAAAAAACCGCGCCGATAGCGCGGTTTTTTGTTATTAAAGCGTGGTGTGCGATTGTGACAGGCATCCCCGAATATGTGCAAAAAATTATTGAGACGCTTGTTGCCGCGGGGCATGAGGCGTTTATCGTCGGGGGATGCGTACGCGATATGATTCGCGGCGCAACGCCCGGGGACTGGGATATTGCGACATCGGCTTTGCCGGACGAGGTTAAGGCTTTATTTTCGCGTACATTTGACACGGGGATTAAGCATGGGACGGTGTCGGTGCTTATCGCAGGCGATGCGTGTGAAGTCACGACATATCGCGTGGATGGCGAATATTTGGACAATCGGCGTCCGTCGGCGATAACTTTTGCGGGAAAAATCGAGGAGGATTTAAGTCGGCGCGATTTTACGATAAATGCAATCGCGTATTCGCCTGACCGCGGGTTTATTGACCCCTTTGGCGGGCGCGCTGATATTTCGCGGCAGCTGATAAAATGCGTCGGTGACCCGGAAATACGCTTCGGCGAGGACGCGCTTCGGATGCTTCGTGCCATACGATTTGCGGCGGTTTTGGGCTTTTCTGTTGCCCCCTGCGCGCTGGCCGCGATTGTTAAGTTAAAAGAAAACCTTGCAGACATCAGCGCGGAGCGCGTGCGCGAGGAGCTTTGCAAACTGCTTTGCGGCGCGCATCCGCACGCAGCTCTGCTGTTACACGAAACGGGAATTATGCCCTATGTTTTGCGTGGGCGGAATTATGGGGGGGATTTGGGGATTGTTGTTTCTTGGATTGAAAACCTTAAAGATCAAGACCTTGGGGGCGCTGCCCCCAATCCCTCTCGCGCAAAGAACGCGCCGGCCGGGCGGCCGGGTCGGCCCCCGCAAGGGAGCAAAGCCCCCTTGACCCCATTATTGGTGTTGGGTTTGTTTTTTTCTTGGGCGGGGGTGGACTGTGGGTTTATTTTGAGGGATTTGAGGTTTGATAATCGGACTGTGCGAGTGGTTTCGCGATTTGTGGAGTTTATGCCGGTGGAAATTTTGCATTCGCGCTATGGGATAAAGAAATTCTTGCGGATTTTTCCGCCGGAGGAATTTGAGGGTTTGTTGCGTTTGAAGGAGGTTTCGCAGGGGGGGTGTTTGGAGGATATTCGTTGTGAGGCGCGTGATATTTTGGAGCGGGGTGAATGTTTTTCGTTGTGTGGGCTTGCGGTGAACGGGAGAGATCTTGCCGAGACAGGTTTAGAGGGTCGGGCGATTGGTGAAACGCTTGAGAGGCTTTTGGATGTGGTTATGCTTGACCCGGAAATGAATGTGAAGGAGAAGTTGTTATGTCTGTAAACAAGGTTGCCGCCGGGCTTCGCGGGCAAAACGAGGCGGAAAAGTTTCTTATCGCTCGGGGCATTGAAATTTTGCAAAGAAATTATCGTGTACGGTTTGGGGAAATTGATTTGATATGTCGCGAGGGTGGGGTGATTATTTTCGCGGAGGTAAAATTTCGCAGTGGTACGGGGTTTGGTTCGCCTGCCGAATCTGTTGGGTATGCCAAGCAACAAAAGATTATTCGCACGGCAATGCATTACATCGCCGCGAATAATTTGGACGACAATGATTTTCGCTTCGATGTAATTGAGGTGCTTGAGGTGCTTGAGAAGCGAAATGTCGTTCACGTAAATCAAATTGAAAACGCGTTCGGCGTGTGATAGGGGCAGATTGAATGTCAAAACCGCACAAAAATTCACAGCATATCATTGAGATAAAAAGCGTGACGGAAAAAGGCTTTGGGGTTGGCGAAATCGGCGGGTTTGTCGTGCTTGTTGATGGCACATTGCCGGGCGAAACGGTAAAGACGCTTGTTGTTAAGGTGAAAAGGAATTACGCCTACGGGAAAATTATACAAATCGTGACGGCTTCGCCGTTTCGTGTAAAAAGTGCGTGCGGTGTGGCGGCACAATGCGGCGGATGCCAGTTTCAGCACTGCAAATACTCTGAACAGCTCGCGTTTAAAAAGCAGTTTGTCATAAACGCGCTTGAGAAAATCGGCGGCTTTTCGTCGCCGCATGTTTCGGATGTAATCGGCATGGAAAATCCTGTGCGTTACCGCAATAAAGCGGTTTTTCCGGTTGTACCCGATACTATCATCGGCATGTTTGCGCCGAGAAGTCATCGCATTATCGAAGTTGCCGACTGCGCAATCCAGCACGAAGCCCATATCGGCGTACTCGCCGCTGTTAAGAAACATATGCTTAGGCGCAAAATTACGGCATATGACGAAACCGCACACAAAGGCCTTGTGCGCCATATCGTTGTGCGAACGAGCCTTGAAACGAACGAAGTAATGGTTGTAATCGTGATTAACGGAAAAAATCTTCCAAAAAGCTCGAAGCTGGTCGAAAGCCTGACAGGGCTTGGCGTCACGACGGTTCTGGTCAACAAAAACACCGCAAAAAGCAACACGATTTTCGATCAATCCGATGAGTCTTTTGAAGTTTTGCACGGAACGGGCTATATACGCGAAAAAATCGGCGACATCACATTTGAACTTTCCGCGCCGTCATTCTTTCAGATCAATCCGATTCAAACGAAAATTTTGTATGAAACGGCAATCGCGCAAGCAGGGCTTGACAGCACACAAACCGTAATCGACGCGCACTGCGGCGTAGGAACGGTCGCGCTTTTTGCGGCGCGACACAGCCGCATGGTGCTTGGCGTTGACATAGTATCCGCCGCGATAGATGACGCAAAAAAAAATGCCGCACAAAACGGCATAACAAACGCAGAATTTACATGCGGCGCGGCAGAAGAAGTTTTGCCGAAGTTAATGCTTAAACCCGAAATTCCCGACGTAATCTTCCTGGACCCGCCGAGAAAAGGATGCGACCGCGTTCTCTTGGATGCGATAATCGCAGCAAAAATCCCCCGAGTCGTCTACATCTCATGTGACCCCGCAACCTTCGCACGAGACGCAAAAATCCTGGCGGCGGGCGGATACGCCCTTTCCACCGTCCAACCCATAGACATGTTTCCGTTTACGGGCAAGGTGGAAACTGTTGCAGTGTTCATATTCTAAACTGTTTTGCTCGACACAGTGTTATTTCTTTTTTTGTTGATAAATTGAAATAAAAACGTTAAAATGGTTTCGTTATTTCAATTTTAGCGAGAGGAATAAAGGCATGACCAACAGATCGGGATACTTGAAAAAAAACTTATCGGGGGACGCTTCATATACTTCCTTTACGCCCGCATTATTACCGCCGGAACCGACTATATCCCTTGACCGTGATGGCATCAAACTGTTGGTTGAGGCAAACAAGCGACTTGCACTGCTGGACGGGTTATCATCGCGCATTCCAAACGTAAATTTATTCATTTCAATGTATGTGCGAAAGGAAGCCCTGATGTCGTCTCAAATTGAAGGGACACAAGCAACACTTGAAGATATCCTTGACCCAATGATAAATGAAAATGCAAATCTAAACATAGCTGAAGTGGTTAACTACATCAAGGCAATTGAATTCGCTATTGACCGACTGAACTCCTTGCCGCTATGTAACAGATTAATCCGGGAAGCACATGCCATACTCATGGAAAATGCGCGTGGTCAAGAAAGGACGCCCGGTGAGTTCAGGCGTTCGCAAAATTGGATAGGGGGCATTGGCAGCAATATTAAAACTGCGCGATATGTCCCTCCGGCACCGGAAGATATGCAAGACGCTATGTATGGGTTGGAACACTACATGAACAATAGTGAACCGCCGGGCGAATTGGATATATTGATTCAAACGGCACTTATTCACTACCAATTTGAGACTATTCATCCTTTTTTGGATGGAAATGGTAGAATTGGTAGATTGCTTGTTACGCTTTTTTTAATGGAAAAGAAGGCATTATCTTCACCGGTTCTGTACATTTCTTATTCACTAAAACAAAACCGAATTGAATACTACGACCGCATGATGTTGGTTCGTGAGAAAGGGGAATATGAGCAATGGGTGCAATTCTTTCTAAAGGCGATTCTCGACTCAACAAATGACGCGATAGACACGATTGACCGACTTACCATTCTGCACGATAAAAACATTTCTTTGATACAAAAAACCGGTCGCTCGACAAAGACGTTAAAAAAAGTCTTTAGATATCTTGAGGAGAACCCGATTATTGAAATTCAAAAGACTGCGGCGACACTTGGGATATCGTTTAATACCGTGTCAAATGCAATAAACAAGCTATGCGATTTAGGAATTTTAAATCAAACAAATAAGGCTCAAAGAAATAGGATTTTTGCTTATGAATCTTATTTGGATATTTTGCGAAGCGGCACATAGAGTTTTCGGCGGTCGCCCGAAACACTCATATTTCTTTAGTAAGCCGTGCCAAGCCGGACATAAATTTTTTACGCCCCGCATCCGGAAATTGTACCGTAACTTCATAATCCGCACCCGCAGGCGAAATCTCAAGAACCCGACCAACCCCATACTTAGCCTGCCGAACATTATCACCAACAACAAAATCAGGCGGAGCCGCACAAGAAGTAAACTTCCTAACAGGAATCGCCCTCTCCCCAATATCCGGGGCTGGTCGTCCGCCTTTAGGCGGACTGCTCGCCCATGCAT
>WRHA01000357.1 GCA_009783395.1 Defluviitaleaceae bacterium | reverse complement strand
CCCAAATGAACCGCATGAATAATATCGCGGGAGTCCGAGTGCGTCGCGCCGCGAATAAGCGCGGCGGTAGTTTCAAGCATCTCAAACCACGACGGCTCAATCCCGTGTGTGTAAATATCATCGGCTCCAAGCGAGCGAAGCCAGCGCGTACCGGTGTACTCGTTGCTTATCGCGCCCGCCAAATACGTTCGACCCGGCGCAACAACCGTCATTACATAACGATCGTTTGGCGTAACCGGTCCGCCGAGCCGCCCGCCCGGCCCGGAAAATCCCGTTGTTTGAAACGAAAAATGCGCAGGGTTAAACAGCTCGTAAAAAAAATCGTTGACGCGTCGGGTGTCGCCGATATGCCGTCGCTCATAAAGAGAAGATTCCGCAGGCACTACCGATTGCGCAAATAAAATAACCGCGACGCAAATCGGCGCGGCGGCAAAAACTGCCGAAACAGACTTGTTTGCATTTTTAAGCAGCAACAAACAAAACGCAACGAAGAAAAGCAAAAACGCGCCTTCATCACGCGAAAATCCGGGTATCCATGTAAACAAAAACGCCGCAACGCCCCCGATTGCAAGCACATAAAAATTAAAGCAATGTACCATAAAGACAACAAGCGCGAACGCTAAAAGAATCGCCAAAATCCAAACGACGGTCGGCCCCAAATGCGGCCGATACGGGATTTGCCCCGTGACCATTAAAAATACTTCGTAAAAATGCTCTTGCTGCTCGTAAAAAATCTCCCACGTCGCAAGCCCCAAAAATCCGCTTGTCAAAAGCAAAAGCGCGAAAACAATCCGCGTTATGTAATTAAAAAGCACAATCATCATGAAAAGAATCGCAAAAAACCCAATCAAATACAACTCTGTCCCATAAGTCTGTATAAATGTCGCGCCGAGTATCGCCCGCAAAACCGCATACAAATATACCCCGCCAACAAGCAGGCAAAACACATGCTCAGGGATTTTGAATTTTTCAATCATCTTCAACACCCCATCAAATTCAACAACACTCGGCTAAGTCTTACCTGTATCCCAGAACGTGTTGTTTGCGGGCGGCGAATGAGTAGTATGTGTCGCCGACGGCTATTATATGATCGATAACATCGATGTAGAGCGGATCCGCAATTTCTGCTATGCAACGCGTGGTTTCGAGGTCGCCGTGTGAGGGACGGAGCGTGCCGCCGGGGTGATTGTGCAAGAGGATAATGGAGGCGGCGTGGTTCTGGATCGCGGCGCGAATTACCTCGCGTGGATAAACAGCGGCCTCACCAACCGTCCCACGGGAAACCAGCACCGTATTTATAAGCCGAAATTGTGCATCAAGGCACAGTACGTAGAATTTTTCAACGGTTTCGCCAACAAATAAATCAATCGCATACGCGCCCGCGCTTTTTTCGTCCTCGAGGATAATTTTTTCGCCATGCTTGCTTCGAAAGTAGCGGTTTGCAAAGGCGGGGATCAAGCTTAAAAAAACGGCGACGTTTTCGGTGCATCCAAGCGTCGCCACAAGCGTTTTTGTATCGGCTTCAAATAAATTATGCAGCGAACCGAACGCCGCCAACATTTTTTTCGCAATTTTCTTCGTGTCACATCTGGGATAGCAATAAAAAAGCAAAAGCTCTAACACTTCATGCTCGGCAAATGCATCAAGCCCCTGCGAAAGAAACCGCTTGCGCAAACGCTCGCGATGCCCCGCATTCGGGTTGGACGGCTTTTTTGCACCGGACGCGCTCATTGCAATGCGTCATCAAGCGCGTCCGTCACGGTTTTAAGCACCTTGATACGCGCAAATTTTTTGCTGTTGGACTCAACGATTATCCAGGGCGAAAGCGGAGTGTTTGTGCGAAAAAGCATTTCATCGGCGGCACTTTCGTACATATCCCATTTTTCGCGGTTGCGCCAGTCATCTTCGGTAATTTTATGCGCCTTAATCGAGTCGTTTTGCCGACTTTCGAAGCGGCGCAACTGCTCGTCCTTATCAATATGAAGCCAAAATTTTAACAAAACGACGCCGTGCCTAACGAGATGGGCTTCAAAATCGTTGATTTCGCGATAAGCGCGTTGCCAGATGTGCGGGGGAGTAAGCTCCTCCACTCGCTCAACCAAAACGCGCCCGTACCACGAACGGTCGAAAATTGTAAGATGTCCATCCTTAGGAACCTTTACCATAAACCGCCACAAAAACTGTCGCGCAAGCTCATACGAATGCGGCACACCGACGGGAACAACGGCATACCCGCGAGGGTCCATTTCCGACGTAAGCCGCTTAATGTTGCCGCCTTTGCCCGCCGCATCCCAGCCTTCGTAAACAATCGCGGCTGCGCGACGCTTTGCATACATTTTGTTCGTAAGTGCGCGCACTCGTTGTTGGTAGTATTCGAGCTGTTCGATGTACTCTTTGTGGGAAATTGTTTCGTCGGGGGACACGCTTTGCAAAACACGCGGGATGTCTTGCGGAGCCGCGGCGGCAGGTTGTGTCACCGATTCGGCATTTTCTGCAAGCCGCGATTCAATCGCGTCCGTAACCGTACGCAACATTTTTATCGAACCGAAACGGCTGTCGTTCGACTCGATTATAGTCCACGGAGAATGGGGAGTGTCTGTCATTTTGAGCATTTTTTCGTATTCCCGCAGGTTTTTTTCATAATTTTCGTTTTGTTCGCGATTTTTTTCGGTAACGCGCCACGCAGTCGAAGGATCATCCTCGAGTGCTTTAAAGCGGCGGGATTGCTCGTCTTTGCCTATGTGCAAAAATAATTTGATAATCAAATACCCATCGTCGGCAAGTTGTCGCTCAAATGCGTTTACATCAAAATAAAACCCGTGGGTTTCCATATTGGAAAGCTTCCACGTGCCGCTGCATTCCGGCAAAATCAGGCGATGCCAGCTTTTATCCATTATAACGATTTGGCCGCTTGGCGGGAGATACGTCCAAAAACTCCACAAAAACGGGCGCATTTGTTTTTCTTCCGAATTTTTTCCCGTAGTCCTTACATCGAAATATCGAGGGTCGAGAGGGTTTACAAGGCGCGAAATTTGTGTCCCCTTGCCCGCCGCGCTCCACCCCTCGAAAACAATCACAACCCTAAGCCCCGCGTCACGAACCCTTTGTTGAAGCTCTGTCAGTCTATCTTCCAGCAAACTCAGCGTTTCTTTATATTCGTCTTTCTCCATGTGCTGTTCGGGATTTATGCCAAATAACATGCGTTCCTCCAGTGTTCGGGCGTAATAAATCTGTCGATTGCGCCTTCATTTTACATGTGATGTAACATTCACGCAAGTTGTCCCATAGTATGTAAACAGGAGTCGGCCGTTCCTTTCATATAAAAAAATGATGCGGCGAGTGTCACTCGCCGCATCGTTTTCTCGAAAACCGGGAAACTGCATCCGGCTTCGAGACGTAATGTCGCCTACCGCCGGATGTCCACGGTGTTTAAAGTCGGTTCAATATTTTTTCGGTTAATTCATTCACTTTATCAAAATTCATTTTATCGATGTAAATCTCCTCTATTTTGCCGTGAATGACCAGTGCTTCTTTCATAAACTCGGTTGCGGCATCCAGCAAAGTTTTTATAATTTCAGGCTTAGAACATATCGAATGGGTTGCCGAAAATGCCAAGCCCTCTTCCGGAAGCAACAGGTATTCGCGCTTGGTCGGCTCCAGAGGCGAGAAAAAGCTTTCTGTGTTTATGCCGCGGGAGTTTGCGATGCATTTCATTTCATCCAAAAAAACATTCGAACCTGCTTTGGCGCAAATATCGTAAACATTGTATCGGCTTAAAACATCTTCCGCAAAATTAACCAAACCTGCCGGTGTAATCGCGCTGAGAAATAACTTGCGGTCTGTGCCTGCGCCGTAGGTTTCCGGGCCGTTTAAATACTCTCTTGCATAATCCCGAACACGCGACCTTTGTACGGTTGCTTCATAAGCGGCTCTGTCGGCCGTGCGAACACTTCCTGCGGCAGTTAGAAATTTTTGAGCATTTTTGTACAGCTCTTTTTTTGATTCGAGAAGTTTTTTTATTTCGTCGATATGTTCGGTTAATTTTTCACTGTCCAAAAATTCCGCAAAATCAATGATTTCGTCTATTGCCGACGGGATCTCCGGGTCATGCGAGTGGGGCGATGTTGCGTCAATTATGCAGAATCCAAGATCCTTTACAGCGAGTCCGTCAAGCCCGGAAGCATCGTTGGCACAGTGAAAAAAATCTATATCCGTCGACGCACCGTCAAATTTCTCCGCTATTTTTTTTATAAAAGTACTTTTGCCCGAGCCGGATGCACCTTTTAAAAAATACCGCTTCTTGGCGGCGTCCAAAGGCATGATATATTTAAAAAAATCAACAAACCCGATAGGGGTAAGCCCCCCTGCAAACATACGTCGCGTCATTTTCGTCACCCCATGCTTATTTATATGCGCCCAAAGTGTGTCCCAACACAATCAATCGGCATAGTATGCAATTAACAGTTCCTTAGCTAAAACGATGGGAGATAGGCAGATGGAGGGAATAATTTTAAAGGACGACACAAGATATGATTACACCGAAAAATATCTGCAAAAAAAAGGGTATTTTATAAATCCCCACGCAGAGCCGAGCGATTTGGACTTTGCTGTTTTTCCGTTTTTGGGGCAAACAGATGAAGCCATATACGACGACGGTTTTTTTACAGCGTTAAAGAAAAACGCGCCTGTTTTTTCGGGGATTCGAAACAAGTATCTGTCCGAAAAATGCGCCAAATACGGCATTGCATACTATGTAATGATGGATGACAAGGGCGTTACGGTAAAAAATGCCGTGCCAACATCGGAAGGCGTTATATCCTACCTTATCAACAGTTTAAATCGCACCGTTGCAAACAGCCGCATTTTGGTAATCGGTTACGGCGTTTGCGGAAGGGATTTATCGTTGCGGCTTACCGCGCTTGGCGCAAACGTTTACGCGCTTGTGCGAAACAGGGAAAAGGAATGCGCGGCGTATGCCGATTCTGCCACACCGATTTATCATGACGAAATGTGCGACCACACATTCGATGCAATCGTTAATACCGTGCCGAAATGCGTGCTTTCGGACGAGGATCTTAAACACACAAACCAAGCGGTTTTAATCGACATCGCGTCGAAACCGTATGGGTTTAACATGGAGCTTGCAAAAAAAATTAACAGCAAATCCGCTTTGCTTCCCGGGTTGCCGGGCAAGCTTTCACCGCAAACGGCAGGGGAAATTTTAGGAGAATACATTGATTTCGTTTTGAGGGGGACGACCAAATGAATGAAAACAAATTAAGCGGCAAGAAAATCGGGTTTGGTATAACCGCGTCGTTTTGCACCGTCGAACAAATACTGGAACCGCTGCAAGAGCTAAAAAATTTGGGAGCGGACATTTATCCCGTTGTGTCGACAAACGTAAGCACCCTAAGTTCCCGATTCCATGACAAGGATTCGTATTTAAAAAAAGTAACCGAGATTTGCGGAAGAGACGTAATAAGCACAATCGCCGGAGCCGAAACCTTCGGCCCCGACAACCGCATGGATGTAATGATAATTGCGCCGGCAACCGGAAACACACTTGCCAAACTTGCAAACGGCATTTCCGACGGCGCCGTTACGATGGCCTCAAAAGCAACACTGCGAAACGGAACCCCGCTCTTGCTGGCACTGTTTACAAACGACGCCCTGGGCGCAAGCGGCACAAACATCATGAAGCTTTACAACACAAAAAATATTTTTTTCGTACCGTTTGGGCAGGATAATCCAACAAAAAAGCCGACCAGTATGACGGCCGACCTTTCACTTCTCATAAAATCAATCGAATCAACACTCGAAGGCAAACAGCTTCAGCCCGCGATAATAGTGCATTAGGCGGCTTGCGAGCCTATGCCCGGCGAAAAAAATGCTCTGCCAGTGAGGGGCCGCTGTCGAAAAACATTCCGCTTGCTCCGCAGTCTTCGGAAAATACCTTTGCTTCGTCGGCGGGGGTATTTTTTTCGCTGTCGAAGAGGATGAAGGGTACGGGTTCGGCG
This sequence comes from Defluviitaleaceae bacterium, assembly GCA_009783395.1. Taxonomy (GTDB): domain Bacteria; phylum Bacillota; class Clostridia; order Lachnospirales; family WQUN01; genus WQVC01. The sequence continues at coordinate 7,389 of WRHA01000357.1, read as the reverse complement.
GAGTGGGTGCGGGTTTCTACGGGTGTTCTGTGGTCGGGGACGATTAGGATGCGATAGGGCTCGCCGCAGTTTTGCAGATATTCGCGGACGGTTTTGAAAACGCGGCGATCGATGTATTCGAGGGAGAGTAGCTTGCCGTCGAGGTCGCCGCTGTGCGAGCATTCGTCCGGAGCTTCGACATGCAGAAAAACGAAATTTTTTCCGGATTCGAACGCATCGATTGCATATTGCGCCTTGCCTTCGTAGTTTGTGTGAAGCGTGCCTGTTGCGCCCGGCACGGAGGGGCAGTCGAATCCGGCGCATCCGCCGATGCCCTTTAGCAGGTTTACGGCGGTAATCATTGTACCCTTTACGCCGAATTTTTTTTCGTGGTTGTCAAGAGACATTTTTCTGCCCTGCCCCCAAAACCAGATCGAGTTTGCGGGGGCTTTGCCGCTTTTTTTTCGCTCGATGTTCAGCGGATGATTTTTTAGCCATTCGAAACTTTCGCGCTGTATTTTGCGCAATTTTTCGTCGCTCGGCAAATATTGCGCGATTTCTTTCTCCAAAATATCATGCGGCGGCGTTGTTTTTAAATCGTCGCCTATGTTTTTCGCAACCAAAAGACAGCGATAGCTTACGCCGGGATAAAAGCGCGTTCCGTCGCCGCCCAGTTTTTCTTGTACGAATTTCATAAATATTTCCGCGTCCTCGTTTTCGATTTCGCCCGCGCTGTGGTCGATGATAATTTTGCCGTCGTCGGAAAGCGTGACGAGATTTGTGCGAATCGCAAGCTCGTCGCCTGCGACAGTGACGCCCATTGCGGCGGCCTCGAGGGGCGCACGTCCCGTCAGGCACGCGGCGGGGTCATAGCCCAAAACCGCCAAATTTGCGACATCGCTGCCCGGCTCCATTCCGTCGGGCACCGTTTTTACAAGCCCCACTTCGCAAAATTTCGCAAGCGCGTTTATATTAGGAATTTTCGCCGCCTCAAGCGGCGTTTTGTTGCCCAAAGCGGGGATTTTCCAATCACCGCACCCGTCGGGAACGAGAATAAAAAATTTCATCTAGTCAGATCCTCTCAAATTAAATATCAATCGCCGCTCGTCCTCTTTTGCCCGAATAAGCCGCACTTGTATCGCCGCGCCGGAATGCAATATCTTGCCGGATTTTTCGCCCTTGCGCCGCTTCGCTTCATATATGTTTCGGTCTTTGTTGAAGCTGTATTTGTGCCGCGCCAGATTTGATATGGGAATAAGGCCTTCCGCCGTATTTTTCAGCATAACAAACACGCCCCACGACGTTAGGCCCGACACAATCGCGTCAAATGTCTGCCCCTCTTTGTCCGCCATAAATTGCACTTTTTTCAAATCGGTTACATCGCGCTCCAGTTGCTCGGCGGTGCGTTCTGTGCGGGAGCATTGTGTGCAGATTTTGGATAGAAGATCTAAGACCTCGACTTTTTTTGAAAAAAAAGTTTCCCCCGAACCCCCTTCAAAAAAACTTTCCTTTATTATGCGGTGGACTTGGAGGTCGGCGTAGCGGCGGATTGGGGAGGTGAAGTGGCAGTATGCGTCGGAGGCCAGGCCGAAATGGGTTGGGTCTGTGTGGGTGTAGGCGGCTTGGGGGAGGGAGCGAAGGATTGCTGTGGAGATGGAAAAAGCGGATGGAGTGTCTTTTGCGGCCTCAAGCATGGATTGTAACGCGGCGGCTTTTACTCGCTTTGATTTTTTTCCGCTTTTTGAGGGGAGTTGCGCGGCCAGGGTCGCCAGTTTTTCTGCCGACGGCTCTTCGTGTGTGCGATAAATGAAGGGCGTTTTTTTTGCGAAAAAGTGTGCGGCAATGGTTTCGTTGCACAAAATCATGAATTCTTCGATTATGCCTGTGGCGTTGTTTCTTTCGCAGGGTTCTAATGAAATTACGCGTCCGCTTGCGTCGGCACGGATTTTTGCTTCGGGGAGGTCGAAATCAAGTGCGCCGCGTTTTTCGCGCTTTTCGCGTAAAATGCCGCGCAATTCGTCCATTGAATTTATCAGCGCGTCGTCGCCGATGTCGAGGATTTCCTGCACCTCGGTGTATGTGTAGCGGCGTTTGCTGTTTATTGCGGATGGCGTGATTTTATAATCGGTGACGTTGCCGTCGGCGTTTACGCTCATTAAGCAGCTTAGTGTCAGCCTGTCCACACCCGGAAACAGCGAGCAAATTCCGCTTGAAATAGCATGGGGAAGCATCGGGATAACGCGGTCGGCAAGGTAAATGCTTGTGCCGCGCAAAAATGCCGAGGCATCGATTGCGGTTTTTTCGCGAACATAGTGCGAAACGTCCGCTATGTGCACGCCCAGTCGATAGCCGTCGGCGGTTTTTTCAAATGAAATCGCGTCGTCAATATCCTTTGTGTCGTCGCCGTCGATTGTAAAAATATTTTCGGCGCGGAGATCGAGGCGATCACGTATGTTTTTTTCTTCTGCCGGGATTTTTGCGACTTCTTCTGCGACTTCCTCGGGAAATTCATATGGCACGCCGGCTTGGTAAACCAGCGTTAAAACATCGACGCCGGGGTCGTTTGCATGTCCCAAAATTTCTGTTACAAAGCACGGCTCAAGCCGCTCGTCGGGTCGTGCGCGTTTGTTAATGGAAAAAACGACGCGATGCCCGTCGACAAGCGCGAATTGTGCCATTGCTTTCACGGGAATCGAGAAAACGTAGGGGATTTTCTTCTCCGTGGGGCGAACATATCCCTGCGCTCCGTCAAAATACACCGTGCCGAGCATCGGGGTACGCCGCGTAATTTCCAAAATTTTGCCGGATGTGCGATGCTCTTCCGATTTGTTCCGGTCTTTTGCCTCGGATTTTTTGCCTTCGGATTTTCCGACCTCGCAAATAACCTCGTCGCCGTTTAGCGCGCCGTTTGTGTGGCGCGGCGCAACAAAAATGTCTTCGCCGCCGCCTTCGCGCAAAACAAAGCCGAAGCCCCTCTCGTTGCCGATAAATTTGCCTATTGCTTGATTTTTTTTAGACATAAAATATTGAAACCCCGTTTGACAATCTTCCTCAAATTCCCCTGTATAATTACGCTTTGGGGGCGCAAATTAAAGGTAGACTTTCCGGAAAGGAGCGATTTTTTATGGTACGTCTTGCAACAGGTTTAATCGGCGGAGTAACCATCGGGCTTTTGGTCGGTGCGGGCTTTACGCTTACCGCGACCGACAGCCGCGAACGCCGCCGCATGATTCGTGACAGCAAACGCGCAATGCGCAAAGCCGGGCATTATATCAACGATATGCTCGACTAATGCGCAGAGCCAACGTTTCGCGATTTTAATATCCCAACGATTTCAGATATTCGCGGCTTTCTTTCGCCGCGTCAAGAGACGATAAACCGACCGCCCTGTCAAGCTCGGCTACAAAACCTGCCGCACCCGCGGCAACAGCGGCATTTATGATGCCTGCCATGTTTTGCGAGCCTTTACCGACGGGGCGGTCTTCGTATTTACCGTCGGCATTTTTTGCATTATCTTTCAAATGAACAACACAGCATCGTCCTGTGTATTTTTTAATGTACTCTTCGGGGCATAATCCCGCCGCAGTTACCCATCCCGTGTCAATTTCCGCAAAAAGCGCGGGAACATCGGCGAACAGCTTGTCCAAAATAAATTCGCCCGAGGAGAGACGCTCAAACTCATGCGCATGGTTGTGATACGCGGGAATAACGTCCTCTTGGATACAAGCATAGCAAAACTGTACAAAAAATTCCTTCGAGCAGTTTTTTCCGCCGGGAAGCACGTCGTTTTGCATCATCGGGATGATTACATATTTACAGCCCAGCGATTTGTATGATGCAATCGTTTCTTCCATATTCGCCCGCAAGTCGTCGTACTGCACGTGCGCGCTAATCGCATTAAGCCCGATTTCGTCAAGCAGTGCCTTAAATTCCGCAAAGCCCATACCATATGTCCCGGCAAGCTCAACGTAGTCGTAGCCCATTGCCTTCACCTTACGAAGTGTTCCCGCCACGTCGGTCTCTGTAAAATCACGCACCGTGTAAAGTTGCAGTGCGACAAATAATTTTGACATGCTAATCGCTCCCTCTTATTATGCATTTTCATCATGATTTTATGTCGAGAGCGGAGAAATGTCAAAAAAAAACGAGTCGGCGAGCGCCACTCACCGACTCGTTTTTAAAATTTTTTTCTTGACCTACCCTCCGCAAAAAAAATATAATCAACTCAACAGTAGACTACTTGAGAGTTGGCTGCATTCAGATTGGAGGGGTCTTATGTTTTTAGGCAGGAACACAGAATATTCGGAATTAAACAGGCTGTACAGTATGGACGGCTTCAAGTTTGTTGTCATATATGGCAGGCGCAGGGTTGGTAAAACCTCACTTATATCAGAGTTTGCAAAAGATAAGGACAATATTTTTTATATATCCATTGAGCAAAATGACAAAGCTGCCCTTGAAAGTTTTTCCGCTAAGATTTTAGAGCGGTTTCCTGCCGCAGCATCCATGCTTAACAGCTTCCCTTCTTGGGACAAGGCATTTTCGTATATAACCGAGCAAGCGGGTAATACAAGAATGATTTTAGCTATTGATGAATACCCATACCTTGCAACAGGTTGTCCGTCCATTTCATCCATATTGCAGAAACATATTGACACAGGCTTTGGGGCTTCTAATTTATTCTTGATTTTGTGCGGCTCTTCCATGAGCTTTATGGAAAACCAAGTGCTGGGATACAAAAGCCCACTATACGGGCGCAGATCGGCACAATTTAAAATCGAACCTTTTGATTACTATGACGCGGCACTATTTTTTCCACATGTATCACATGAAGATAAAATGCTGGCATATGCGGTTTGCGGCGGTATACCGCAATATCTTAACGCACTTGCTGAATATGAAAATGTAACAGACGGCATAAACGAATGTTTTTTGAAAAAATCAGGGGTCTTGTATGAAGAGCCTGCGAATTTATTAAAACAAGAGCTGAGAGAGCCGGCTGTTTACAACACACTCATTGCATCTATTGCGCGGGGCGCAAGCAGACTTAACGAGATTTCAACAAAATCGGGTGAAGAAAACAAGAAATGTTCTAAATACCTGAAATCCCTCTTGGATTTGCACATCGTAAAAAAAGAACAACCCTATGCCACAAAGTCTGAGCGAAACGCGATCTATGTGTTGCGTGATAACATGTTTCGTTTTTGGTATCGATTTATTCCGCAAAATGTAACCAACATTGAATCGGGACTTGGTCGCCAAGTTTTTGAAAACCGTATCTTGCCCAATTTATCTGCGTATGTCGGACATATTTTTGAAGATGCTTGCAGGGATTATATGCGTCGGATAAACGGTGCCGATGTGTTGCCCTTTATGTTTAACGGCATTGGGCGATGGTGGGGTACTAATCCAAAAGCCAAAAACCAAGAGGAAATTGACATTATTGCAGACGCAGAAAACAACGCACTGTTTGCCGAGTGTAAATGGTCATCATCATCTATCGGGCTTGATATTTTTGGAGAGCTGAAGCGGAAGAGCTTAATGTTCGAGCAATACTCCAACAAAACATATCTTTTGTTTTCAAAAAGTGGCTTCAAGGCGGATATGGAGACATACGCCGCTGAAAACAACGTAATACTAACTGAGCTTCCTGCACTTTACTCCTAATGGCGACCAATATGCGACCCGGCGGGCCGCATATTGGTATAAACCCGCAACCTAAACCCGCGCACCCGGATACATCGAAACTTTCGGGAACATATAGGCTTGCACGACTTGTTCCGGCGCATCTGATTCCAACGCGCTTGAATCCACCGTGCGGCCTTTTTTTGCGGATTCCAAAAGAGCAAAAACGGCTTCGATATCGCCCACGGCTTTTTCGGGGGTGGATTTAATCGGCGCGCCTTCGCGAATCGCCGCGTAGAAATTTTCAATCTCGCGGCGGTATCCCACGCCGGGCGTGTAGGGCATAGCGACGGCTTCGCGCCCGTCTTTGTACGAAATGTTCACAAAGCCGCAGTTTGAATTTTCGAGAAAAATCTCGCCCTGCGTTCCAAAAATTCGCAAACCGACAAAGGGGGCCTGCGACTCACTGCTCTCCGTGTAAAACGAATAATGTCCCGCAATATTTTCAAATCTCAGAAGCGCGTTCATGCAGGAATACGGCGCGAAATCATGTGTCGGCGGGCGGCCGTGGGCCGAAATGTCGGTGATGTCGCCGAAAAAATACCGCAATCGCGCCATGTGATGCACGCCGGAGTCCAATAAAACGCCGCCTTCGTAAAGCGGATGTTGTCGCCAATTTGTTTGCCCAAATCCGCCGCGTTCAGAGTCCTGCATATAGTCGACGATATGCGTGTCGATAAAAAATGCGGGTTCGCCGATTTCGCCGTTCGTTATGGCTTCCTTTATTAGAATATTTTGCTCTTCGTATCGCACATTTTCTGCAACCATAACGGTTGTTCCCGACAAATCGCGCATTTTAATAAGCCTTCGGGCCGCCTGAGGCGACGACGCAAAGGGCTTTTCTGCCAAAAGATGCTTGCGGTATCGCATAATGGTCGCCGCCGTTTCAAAATTCGCGCTGATGGGAACAAGGGACAAAACCGCCTCGATGTCGTCTCGTTCAAGCATTTCCTGCAAATTGTCAAACGCGTTTTCGGGCGAATGTCCCATAAACTGCACAACATTTCGCGCCTTTTCCAAATCCTTGTCGCATACCGCAACAATCTCAAACTTGTCCCGCAGCTGTGCAAGCGCGGGCGCATGAAGCCTCTCCCACGCAAGCCCGAGCCCAACAATTCCGAGTTTAATCGGTTTCATGTAAAATTCTCCTTTGCCCCTCCCTTTCATGTTTTACAAATTTTTTAAGGATTATGCGGAGGGACATGAGATGTTGCGTACAAAAAAAAATAGGGTTATTATAGAAAAATTAAATCCACAGGGGTTTTGGCAGGCTTGGCAAAACTCGAAAGGAGCATTTGATGCCTATCTTTACAGGTTCGGCAACAGCAGTGGTAACGCCGTTCGGTACAAACGGAAAATTTAACTACGATGCGTATGAAAAACTGATCGAGTTTCAAATCAAAAACGGAGTCGACGCGATTGTTTCGTGCGGAACAACAGGCGAAACATCAACGCTGACCCTTGAGGAAAACGTAGAAGTCGTTCGTGCGGCGGTGGCTATCACAAAGAAACGCGTACCGGTAATCGCAGGCGCAGGCGGAAACGACACCGCAAATTGTTGCGAAATGGGCAAGGAATGTATGAAAGCGGGCGCGGATGCCCTTATGTATGTCGCCCCGTATTACAACAAACCGTCCCAGCGCGGCCTGGTCGCCCACTACACTACAATCGCCGCCGCGGTTGATTTGCCAATCGTTGTATACAACATCCCCGGTCGTTGCTCCG
>WRHA01000356.1 GCA_009783395.1 Defluviitaleaceae bacterium | reverse complement strand
AAGCCGCAACAACCGACTGGCGCGATATAATCGCAATCGCTGCCGGTCGCCACCATATCATCGGCTGGAAGTCAAACGGCACGCTCTTGGCAGAAATGCTCCATCCCGACCTCGCCAATAACAAGGGGCAACTAAACGTCACCCGCTGGGAGATGTAACCGGTTTTATTTTTTTAACGATTTCTCACATTGCACAACTTTGCCTCTCCGGAAAAAACAGGTAACAGAATTTTTTTCAATTGTTTAGATTGTTTCTCTGATTTTTATTTGTTTTTTCCATTTTGTGTGGTACAATGCATTGTAATAAATTTAGGGGGTGTAGTAATGATTTCATACTGCATAAAGGTAGAGGACGCCCGGCCGGGCATGAAAGTTGCCGAACCGGCGTATTTTACTACAAGTGCGGGTACGCAAATGCTTGCGGCACGCATAGGTGCGGAGATAGATCAAAACTTAATTAAACTTATGACAGCCAGGGGAGTAAAAACGATTGAAGTTTTTTCGGATGTCCCGCTCGACGACATTGCGATTACGCCGCCCGAACCATTGAAGGCGTCGACGCCAAATCCGCCTCCGAATCTCCCGCCGGAAAAAATTAAACCTATTGCACCTGTGATAAGTGAAAAATTAAAGGAAGAGGCGGTTTGCAGTGTTAAAGAGCTGTTCGACTGCTTTTCCGATAAAGATAACGTTAATAAAACCACCGCGTATAAATGTGTAAGCGATGTCGAAGGTGTTATCGATGACCTGATCGAGGTTTTAACCACCGACAACTCCAGCCTTATACACATAAACGACCTAAAATCCGTCGACGATTATACCTACCATCATTCAATAAGTGTTGCTGTTTTGGCAATGGCAACGGGACGAGAGCTGGGTTTTGACAAAAATACATTATTCCGCCTCGGGCGTTGTGCGATGATGCATGACATTGGAAAGCAAGCTGTCCCCATCGGGATTATCAACAAAAAAGGCAAGCTTACCGATGAGGAATATGACACGATTAAGCAACATGTCATATGGGGCGTTGCGGCCTTAAAAGCTAATGGTGTGGGTGACCAGGAGCTGTGGGACGGCATTATGTATCACCACGAAAAAACTAATGGCACGGGCTACCCCGATAAACTCAAAAGCGATCAAATTCCTCTGTTCAGCAAAATTATCTCCGTAGCGGATGTATATGATGCGATTACGTCATTCCGCTCATATCGCAACCCGATGTTACCATCCGAGGCATTTAACATTATTTTTAAAGAGGTTGGCATTTCTTTCGAGTATCCGGTTGTGAAGGCATTTTTCGCAAAGCTGGAGCTCTATCCTCTAAACACCATTGTCGAGCTTTCCGACGGTCGCCTGGCCATCATCCACGACAGCGATACAAAGTTCCGCCTGCGTCCTGCCGTTCGACTATGGGGCAGCGACGAAATAATATACCTTGCCGCCACAGCAAACCGCGATTTGAACATAATAAACGTAATGCACGCCAACGATTTACCTCCCGGCTACGAAGCAGAGTAAAAAAAAGCACGCTAAGCGTGCTTTTTTTATGCGTCGTCCAACTTTAGTACATTCATGAATGCTTGTTGGGGGACTTCTACGGATCCTATGCTTCTCATGCGCTTTTTGCCCTCTTTTTGCTTCTCAAGCAACTTTTTCTTCCGTGTGATGTCGCCGCCATAACACTTCGAAAGTACGTCCTTGCGAAGCGCGCCGATTGTTTCACGCGCCACAATCTTACTGCCGATTGTGGCCTGAATCGGAATTTCAAACTGATGTTTGGGGATTTCCTTTTTAAGTTTCTCCGCCATGCGCCGCCCGCGTTCCTCGGCGGTTTTTTTGAATACAATAAACGAAAGCGCGTCAACAGGCTCGTGATGCACCAAAATGTCCAGCTTTACAAGGTCGGATTGTGTGTAGCCAAGCAAATCGTAATCGAAGGACGCATACCCGCGACTGCGCGATTTCAGCGTGTCAAAAAAGTCATAAATAATTTCGTTAAGCGGCAGTTCGTACCTGAGAATCGCACGGTTTTCGATATACTCCATGCCGAGATACACGCCGCGCCGCTCCTGACAAAGCTCCATAACCGGCCCGATATAATCTGTCGGCAACATAATTTCCGCCTTAACGATCGGCTCTTCCATAAACTCTATTTTTGACGGATCGGGCATGTCGGCCGGGTTTGAAAGATCAACCACCTCGCCGTTTGTTTGGTGAACCTTGTAAATTACAGACGGCGCGGTTGTGATTAAATCGAGATTGTACTCGCGCTCAAGACGCTCCTGAATTATCTCAAGATGCAAAAGCCCCAAAAATCCGCATCGAAACCCAAAACCCAGCGCGACAGACGTCTCCGGCTCAAATTGCAACGCGGCATCGTTTAGGCGCAACTTTTCAAGCGAATCGCGCAAGTCGGTATACCGCGCACCATCCGCCGGAAAAATCCCGCAGTAAACCATCGGATTAACTTTTTTATAACCCGGAAACGGCTCCGGCGTTTTTCGCGAAACCTCGGTTATGGTGTCGCCGATGGATGTATCGCGCACATTTTTAATGCTCGCCGTAATATATCCGACTTCGCCCGCGCTAAGCGACTCCGACGGAATAAATTTCCCCGGTCCGAAATACCCGGTTTCAACGATTTCGAATTTCTTGTCCGTTGCCATAAAATAAGCTTGTGTCCCCTTTTTTATCACGCCGTCAATCATGCGAATAAAAACAATTACGCCCTTGTATGCATCAAAAACCGAATCGAAAATCAACGCCTTAAGCGGCGCGTCGGGGTCGCCGATCGGCGCGGGAATCGCCGAAACAATTTTATCGAAAACATGTTGGATGTTTAGCGAATTTTTTGCGGAAATAAGCGGCGCGTCGGTTGTATCCAGCCCGATTACGCTTTCGATTTCCTCTTTCGTGCGCTCGGGGTCGGCGGAAACAAGGTCGATCTTGTTGATAACCGGCACAACCTCAAGGCTGTTGTCCAGCGCGAGATAAACATTCGCAAGCGTTTGCGCCTCAATGCCCTGCGCCGCATCAACAATAAGCACCGCACCCTCGCACGCCGCAAGCGATCGCGACACCTCATAGGTAAAATCAACATGCCCCGGCGTGTCAATTAAATTTAAAACATACTCGCCGCCGTCCGGCGCATTATAAACAAGCCGAACCGACTGCGCCTTAATCGTAATCCCCCGCTCGCGCTCCAAGTCCATATTATCCAAAACCTGCGACTGCATCTCCCGTTTAGTCAAAACCCCCGCAAGCTCAATAAGCCTGTCCGCAAGTGTAGACTTCCCGTGGTCGATGTGCGCAATAATGCAAAAATTTCTTATATTTTTCATGTGTCACTCTCCGTTGTAGAATATAAGGGCTTTGAAAAGCATATCATAAAGCCCCGGTTGTGAAAACCGGGGCTTTGGATGGGATGTATCTTGCAGCAATCATGTTTCCGCTGGCTGTTCGAGATGCTTTCGTACCTCGTCAAGAAAAAACTCGGCTGATAGCAATTGATTTGTCACATCCTCCTTGCTGATGATATAGAAGTCGTCATAATCGCTTTTGTTCCTTACGTCAAACAGAACGGTTAAAATATCAGACATTTTTACAGGAAAGGTTTTTGTTTTGATGTACTCTCTGCGAAAATACCCCATAACTTGCCCATGATTGCCGAAGTCAACATTATCAAGAGCCAATACACTTCTCATGGCATGAAATACACAATAATAAGAGCGATTTGCGGCACTTTTATAATCATTCAGTGCAATCAGTGCTTTCGCTGCTTCCAAACATTGAACGGCCTTTTCGTATCTGTATTTAGATACATCCTTACTATGTTCCATAAAGTTCAACCCCTTCTGCAATTACATTTCTGTAATATGGAGATATGTGCAGCCTGCTTCTAAAAAGATTGTCGTTGTTAAGATACATACTAACGGTAATGTCATGTTCAAGACTTGCGTGGCTCGAAATTTTATAGATAGCCTCTTGTAAATCTCGTTCTTCGCTTTCGTCGTAATCCGCAAGCACCATAATATCCAGGTCAGAGTATTCCTTGTAATCACCTCGCGCATACGACCCATAAACAATTATTTTACGCAATTTTTTGCCCAAGATTGCGTGAGTATTATGACGCAGCTCCTCTGTTACAGCGGTTATGGTTGATGGAATTTTATTCATAATACGCCTCTCTTGTCGTGTTCGCTTTTCATATCGGCAACTACCTGTTTGGTTGCAATTATTATCGTCAGTTATTTACGGAATGAACCAATTACTGTTGTATCGTTTCGCATGGTACAATTTCGTCTGTGAACTTAAAAAGAAAATCTCTTGCGCTAAACCGACTTAATTCATCGTGTATTTTTTGATTATAATAGTTCCGCAAGCACTTATAACACGATGGCTCACAATTACAATCATTCATCGCTTTTGCGGCGCGCCTAATAACCCGCGACAACACCGTGCCATCGGGTGTGACAAGTCTGCGTGAATGACCTGCACCTCCTGCAACTGCATCATAAACAATAAGGCTAACAACAATTATGCCATTTTGCAATTTTGTTTTATGGAGGCAGCCCTTGATGTCATTTCTTTCGATGTCCAATTCTTTTGACATCGCTTCAATTACTGCAAAAAGTACGGATAGCATACGGGTAAAATCAGTTGCCATTGGGGTTTCAAATGTAATTCTCGCCACGTCTGTTTTGAACTCATGGGTAAGGAAATATTCTCGCCCGGCTTCTTCATTGTTGGAGCATTGGCTTCCATATGCGTTTTTATGTTTTTGGCTGTATGTTTCACCGCTGACCTTTGAATAGCCGCAGTATTCGCACACCGCGAACTTGTCCCGCGTCCGCACTACAAGCGAATCATTTGCGGTGGATTCAATTTTTACTACAGTGTCGTTTATGGTAAATGCTTGACTGCTGATAATCAATTTACCGGGGTCTCCGATATAAATGTCATCGGTTTTATAATTTTTATCAGGCTTTCTCATTCGTGCCGGCTTAGGCGCGTCAACCCCATCATTTCCGGCAATAAATCCTTTCCGCGGTTCGAGTGTTCTTTGCCACGAAAATTTGCCGATTTCTTGTCCGCAAGTTCGACAAGTTAAATCGGTTCTCACTGATGTATCTCTATAATAATTGGGAGCCACGCAATTCACATCAGGGCATTCCGCATACCACCCATATTCCCAATTTGTATTATTTTTGCTCGGCGATTTATGGATGTAGCGGCTTGTATACTGCATACCATCGGCAACGATTTCTGACCCCGGAGCATACTCAGCAATAGCAAGTTGTAAATCGCGTTGCATTTGCGGACGGTTTATTTCATTAGCATCTTCGTATCGCGGCAATAGCTCGACGGTGTCTACCGGGAAACCATACTTGGGTAATACATTATTTCGCACAAGAAAGTCAATAAGGCTTTTGCGCGGCGGATTTTTATCCAAGTTTTTGTCCGCGCGAAAATCACGCAATTTTCTTTCATATCTATATGCATCACCCGCATTGCCTTCGTTAAGATAACGCAATCGTTCTCCTTCAAAATAACCAATAGTTTCCCTAAAATCGCGAACAGAGGATTCCAATATGCCTGCCTCTGCATCAATAAGGTAAATTGTCCAACTCCAATCATGTATTCCACACAAATCATCGGGTATAGAATCCAGCAAAAGCGTTTTCAAATACGAAGGCTTGCTTTTGAGAAACGCTTTGAAATTTTCATAACCGCCACCATTTAAGAAATTCGATTGATTGTCACTATCGTAGACTTCTGGACGTTCGCGCAAAAAAGCACTCAATGCAACAGCGTTTATATGCCTGCGAATTATTTTTTCATTTTTCAACTGGAACATTGGTGCTTTTATTCGTCCGCTTATCATGTTTTCGGGGTTATCAAAATAGGTGAAGTCGTGCGAGCTTAACTTAGCATAAGTGAGCGCATAAGCGGCAGACTGCAAACTCCTGCCTGCACGTCCTGCACGTTGAACATAATTTGCAGGTGTTGGCGGCACATTACGCAGGAAGACAGTTTCAAGACTGCCCACATCTACACCCATCTCAAATGTTGTCGAACTGCTAAGTGCGTTAATCCTTTTTTCGACAAACTGCCGTTGGTATTCCGCTCCACGTTCACGCGAAAGTTGTGCTGTGTGTTCTTTAATATAAAACGGATTCATGTTCGGGGCTTTGTAAAGTTGTATATAGTGATTTGATGTGTTTTCGAGCGATGATTCATACTCATATAATTTCCCGTCGCATCTTACGTTCACACATCTGTCTTGACAATTGTGTGCGGTTACTTTGCCGCATCTATCGCAACGGAATAAGTGAATTTTTTTTGCCTTGTTTGTAGTATCGTGAATAACTATATCAAAGTCATTTACAGAAAGTGCATAATGGGTATCATCCTCAAAACAAAGAACATCTCTCCAAATTTCCTCAAGAAATTTCCACGCTGTTTCTGCATCTTCTTCCCAATCCATTGCTCGCATTATGCGAGTCATTCGTGTGCTTGAGAAATAACTTTTTTTCTTTCCTGTGCGTTGACGAGGAATCCACCCCGTTAAAAAACTTTCACTGCCTTTGCTTTTATTTTTGACGATTTTTTTTGACTTTGGTACATAAAATAAATATTCTCGTTCGTCATCTGTAAGTGGCAAATCTTCCCCCGCATCAAGCGCACCGCTATACACAACATCGTGAATTATCAGATTGAGAAGTGCCTCTGCATCACGTTCGGAATATGCATCAGGTGATTTTATGTTTTCGGCAACAACCTCGATAGCTCGCCTCCATCGCATAGCTCTATCATCGCTCTTTGGTGCATATTTATAAGATAATTTGCCAAGCTGAACAAGTCCACTTGCTCTTTTGCTAGATGCTAGTTCGTTCATAACGGTAATGTAAGCCTGCCTGCGGCAAATATCACTTTGCGATTCACGCTCTTTCCCAATTTCTACGAATGACCCGTTACCCTCAAACAATCTTGCAAGCGAAGAAACAGCATCACGCACCGTTATCGTTGCGCTTCCCTCATCAAGTTTCTTGTCGCACATCTGCCAAAATCCACGCCGTCTTAAAAACTCTTTAAACGATTTATCCATGTATGTTGCAAAAAATGCGGCGTCGGCTCGGCTATCTGAAAATATTAAAAACTGCCGTGCCTTTGCTTTCTTTGTTTTTGTATTGTTCTTGGCAAATCCGAAAAGTCCTTGTTCTGATTTTTCATTGGTTTTGGTCGCAACAGTTACGTTTTCATCTTTGGGAAGTTGTTCATATAGCGATGAACCTGTTACAGCAGTTGCAGCTTCGTAACCGACATAAAATCTTCTGAAGTTTCCAAATTCGCAAGCAGGACAAGCATGATTTCCGTTATTGCGCTCCTCTGCCAAACGTACTTTCACATATGACGATTGGCCATGCTCGCACATTGGCTTGTGCATAGCATAACTTTCACTATCAATAGCACCGCACACAGAACAAACAACATAATCAAAATCGTCCGTGCCGCTCGCGTCAATCGTCTTGTCATCTATGGGAAGAAAGCCGGATTCCTCAATGTGTTTCAGCAAAAAATAATATATACCTTCATCATACGGTTTAGCATGGGTAAGTTTATTATTGTTTTTTACATTTTCTTCATCGCCAGCTAGTGCAATTCGCCCGCAATCTGTACATATCGCGCACTCAAACACGCGATCTCCTTGTGCATCATACTCTTTACGTGTTAGGTATAAATCGTCAACCTCTGACAGGGTTATAAACACACCTTCAAGTGCGCGAAGAAAAAAGTGGTAACGCGCCTTTATAAGACTTGTTCCTGCTCTAACTGCTTTTGCACTTGCTGAAACCAAATGAACCAGTAAATCATGGCTAATATTCATATCGCGAGCTATCGTTTCAACTGTTTTAGGATTAGTTGTTACTTCTCGTAACTTGGCAAAAAGATTACAACGTATCATGAGTTCAAACAGCTTTTCGCTTGCATCTCCATCAGGTGAAAAATCAGCATTGTAGGATTTAAGAACTTCGCCCACATCACGGCTTGCGCCATAAAGCTCCGCAAACATTTCATCAGGAAAATTCAATTCATCAACCATCGGTTGCCGCACTTCTTCTGAACGGATAATATTTTCCGCACTAAAGAATGCGCTACATAGATTTTCAGCAAACGCCACAATTTCATCATCTGCATCTTTGCCACCGAGAGTAGCACTGGTAAGAATGTATTGCACAGCTTTTTGAGTGCTGTTTATTCTCGCTCGCAAACGGCGCATTAAAAGAGCAGTTTCAATTCCTGTCGCCCCACGATAAACATGTGCTTCGTCAAGCACGATATAACGCAAATTTGCGCCGGAAAAAACAGCATCGTCTTTTGGACGAAGCATCATATATTCTAACATAGAATAGTTTGTGATAAGTATATGCGGCGGCGTTTGTTGCATTGTTTTACGAGATAATTTTTCGTTCGGTAGAGGGTCTTTTTCATGCAAATCGCGATGACGTGCTATTGCTCTGCCTTGTTCTTGTTCTGTGTTGCCCGTGTAAATCCCAAAAGTAATTTCAGGGCATGATTTCAGCATTTCCCGTAGTCGTTTCATTTGGTCGTTTGCAAGAGCGTTCATTGGGTAAATGATAATTGCACGGACGGCATCTGTGAGTTTTCCCATACGCTTTTCTTCCAACAAGCTATTCAGAATAGGGAGCAAGAAGCACTCTGTTTTTCCTGACCCCGTACCTGTAGTAACGACGAGATTGTGCCCGGCATTTGCACGAATCATAGCCAACTCTTGATGCGAATATAGTGGACGTTCCAATTTAACCTCTTTGTCTTTTTCCTGCACATTCTCCAACGTCGCAAACAACTCGGATGCCTGACCACTTTTGGCAAGTTGCTTCAGGCTTTTTCCGTTTTTGAATGAGCCACCAATATCCAAATAGGGACCCTTACTTATAACGCCGCTTTCTTCAAGCCTTTCACGAAATAGCTTGTCGTATCTCGAATCGGCAAAATGGAGGGAAGTAGTGATATAATCAACAAAACTGCGTTTTATTTTACTAGACGCATCAATGGGGTTAAACATTCTCCACCTCCGACAGTGGTATGACTTTGTAATGATAATAATCTGCTGTATCCCAATTCTCAGCACTTAATTTCATAATCTTTGTTGGTGGTTTTCTGTCTGTAATAGAACTCCAACCTTTATGCACATACAGCCCATCATCCGCAGGTGTACGTAGAGATATAGTAAACTCATTAACCACCCACATCTTTACAGGATTTATTTGCTCATGGTATTTCCCGTCGCGCTCATAATCAGCCGTAGCATAAATGCGTAATTTGCCATTATACTTATAAAATAATTTTCCTTCATAACAAGGGTAATGTTGTGTTTCCCCATTGAGATATTGTTCTCCTATATATCGTAACCCCTTAATAATTCCAGAGAAATGATTTAAGGGCAAGCAGTCATTTTCCGTTATTGCTTCTGTAATGATAACAGCGCAACCATCAAAGCGGAAATTATCAAAATCGCCAATCACAAACCTGTCAGAAACAAGATGTTCGTATTTCGAGAAGAAGCCCGGTTGCTTTGCGTGTATTGCATAGTAATATACTCCATCTGGCGGGGCATCTTGAAAATCAAGAGATTCATCGTTGCAACCCAATTTGTATTTTCCGCAATCATTGCTCCTGTGCTGAATGTGTACTTCAAACTCTGTACTCGCGTCACCGATAAAATTATCTTCAACAGACCATCTCAATACTCCATTTTCAACACAAAGCGGCGGTCTTTGGAAAAAGGGTTCAAATGCTATATCAAACAATTTTATTTCAATCGGCTGGGCATCTTCATTTCGCAAAATAACGCCAACCGCTTCTATCTTTGAATTATGGTTTGCACGAATTATGTTGCCAATCTCAATGCTGCTCTCTACAAAAGATGCGCTGCCTACGATAATATTTGCAGAGTAACCACGCGGCACTTCTATATCCAAAAGTGCATGGGTCGGAATGTCTGTGTACCATAATATCTGTCCGACATCTTCGGATAACTCCTTCCCGTCAAGCCTGCATCGCAATATTGGAATATCTATAGCCAAATCTCCATCCGCATATGAAACGAGCATTATATTTTGGTCTGCGGGTGTGTAAGGAAATTCGTCATTTTCACTTTCAGAACAAATAGATAATGTTCCGTTATAATCATAATTCTCCGTAAAATAAAATCCATCAAAATCTAAAGTGAAATTTTCATAGACAGTGTATGAAAGTTCACAAACGCTCTGGCGCGTGGTGTTATCTACAATGCGAAAGTCGTGCAGCCCCTTTTCCTTCGGCAAATGTAGTTGGTAGCAATTGTTTGAAGCAACATAATAATCGGCAAACGAATAAGTGTCTGCATCTATCACAAGCTGATATTGTTTTTCAAAGTTAGGTTTATCAGATGAAATTTCTAGCATAGGCTGTCGGGAGAATATATAATACTCGTGCTGACTTTCTATATATTTACAATAGTTGACAGGCGATGGAAGCAATCGCAATGTCATACCGCTGATAATTTGCTCTACGGGGTATAGAGGTTCGTCATTTACTGTTACTTTAGTGTTTTTGTCAATCAATATCCGATATATAGAGTAGCTACCATAAGACTTTATGGAACAGTCCGGGGCGGTTTCCAATCCACCAACAACACAACTGCGTTTAGTAAAGATATTTACATATTCGTTTTCCGGACGTTTCAAAATTTCTGTTCCTCTATCGCAAAAAGTGATTGCTTCACGGAAAAGTTTTATGCCGGAATCGAAAACAACGTCCCCGTCATAAGTTAAAAGCACACGCAAATCGAATCGGCGCACATCAATACCATGATCAAGTAAATCAATGGGAATTTCGGTCTTTGAGCTTGTAATACAAATATAGTTACCGTAATATCGCAAATCTGCTGTATAGGGGTTTGTATCATCTTTATGTCTGAAAATTGTTACTTGCGGTTTTTCTGTACTTTCCTCGCCCAAACGAATAGCCGGGATTACAAGCAACGCTTTCTCTGCTTCGTAAATATACGAAATGCGTATATTGCCAAACTCGGTTACAATCCTTTCACTACTGGCTTCGGTTCGTTTTTTCCTGTCGGATGTACGTTCTTCGCGACTTCTTTTTTCATGCCATCCAACAAGTAAATCATCAATGTAGTCATTTTCATGTTTGCCGAGTGTGCCTGTTGCGACCAACGAATCCATTTGACGAACAATGCGTTCTACAAGCATACTCATAAATTCTGGGCAACGTAAGAAATACTGCTTAATTGCAATAGACGATTGTACGCTCTTGATGTAAACATCATCATTTCGCGTTTTACTTGTTTGAAAGTGGTGCTTCATAGCATATGCAAAAGCTGAAAATGCAGGGTCATCACGCAGATAGTGATAATGAAGATTTTTTGCGTAAAAACTAAATATTTGTTCGAACAAATCGTGGAATTTTACTTTGGGTGCAAGAGAGTGTATTAACAATGATGTATAGTATCGCTTCCCGTCACGGGCTTCCAACCGCTTGTGTTTGGAAAGACAATATTTTATTGATTCACGAAAAATTTTATATTCCGGACTATTTGCAAAGCTACTTTCGGTATATGGAAGAGCGAATTGGTTGCATATGTATTCCCAAAAATTTTCATCCCCTCCTGAATCATCATTCCAGTTCCTCAGGACAAGCGCGGTGGCCAGAACGACGATGTCGCACGAAAATGAATCCAACCCCATATTATCAAGGTGAGTCGTTCTATGCGCGTTTGACAAGATGCGTTCAGCTAATATGTGAATACGCTCACGCTGCTCGTTGTTTATGGAAACATTCCCGATTATTGGTTGTGAAATAAACGCTGGCGTGAAAACAGACCCCAGCAGTTCTTGGTGACCCAAATGTCGAGCGTGAAAAGCATATGAGCCGGAGTGCGATTGCATTTCCGGCTCTAAATAAATGCCTACATCTCTTGGATTGTGCGACTTGTGCGGTATGCCTTGCACAGTAATTTCATTGGTCATCTCAAAATTCATCGTTTAACCCCTTTATGAATACGGGCACAGCAATTGGCATTAATTATATTGCGACAAACCGAACAAATCAAGACGCTTCATGTAAAATGCGAATTATTATCGTTATTACCGAAACTACTCGACCAGGTGGATATCGCTTACCCGTTTCTGCTACTTTCGTACAATTTCAAACGAAAAGCCCCCCCGGCGTAAAGCGTTAAAAATACAAAAACCCCACACTCAAAACCATAAAAAAAACAATCGCAACAGCCAAAATTTTATCGGAAAATACAACCGAAACAGGGTCGCCCATAGATTTTTCGGTTTCGGCAGAAAGTAAATATTTGCATATAACAAAAATGACAATCGGCACAGTGTAAAGCATACGTGCCGAGCTCTCCATCGCCCACAGCGCGTAAAAAACAATACTCGCGCCCGCACAAGTAAAAACGACGCCGCTTAAAAATGCGGGGGTATATGCGGCCAAAACCTTGCGACCATCACCGCCTGCCAGCCTCGCAAGCTCACCGCGCCGCTTGCCGAAGGCAAGAAAAAGCGACACCGCAACAACCGTAAGAAACAGCCACTCCGAAATACCCATCCCAATAATCGCGCCACCGATATAAACGCGCAGAACAAAACTCGCCGCAATGCAAAAACAATCCACCACAGCGACATTTTTTAACAAGAATGAATACGCAAGATTCAAAGCCACAAACAATGTCGCAAGAATAAGCGCGTTCGCGCCACCGAAGAAAAGCATCAACACGCCGCCCGCAAGAAACAAAAATAACGCAAAAACAGCCGCGGCAGGCTTCGAAATCTCACCGGCGGCAACGGGGCGCGTCTTATTTTTCGGATGAAGCCTGTCCTTTTCGCAGTCGGCAATATCATTTATTGCATAAATGCCCGACGCAAAAAAACACATCGCCGCAAAGCAAAGAAGAACATGAAGCAACATATCCACGTTTGTCAAATTAAACGAATAAACAAGCGGAACAAAAATCAAAGCATTTTTCAAAAAATGCTTAGGGCGCATCAATTTTACAAAAGATTTTAACATGTAAAGAATATGCGGCGTTTTTCGCGGATTGTCAAGACGCCGTGCAATTGACGCGACCTCCGAAAACCCTTAATGAGCTGTGCCGCATCGCAAGAAAATGGCGGCTTTAGGCCATTTTCTGAGAAGCGATACTTTTTCCACTCAAACAT
>WRHA01000355.1 GCA_009783395.1 Defluviitaleaceae bacterium | reverse complement strand
TAATGGAGCTGATACATTCGATTGACCATCCCCACGCACGATTACATCTGGACGGAGCCGAGGCCTTGCGCCTCCGCGAAGAGGGGCGATACGAGGAAGCGTTCGCGATTTTGCAAGATATAGTCCTTCCCTACGGCCGCATTTCCACAACCAATATTACCGCGCTAAGCGACAGATATATGGAATTGTGGAGCGATGTCCGCGAGGACTTGCGGTCGGTAGGCGGCGAGGTTATGACAACGGTTTTAATAATTTTTGCATTAGCCCTGCTATCCTTCTTCGTACTAAGCTACGTTATCCCGAAAAGCATATTAAAGCCTGTTAATCAGCTTGTTGCGCTTGTATCCGATGTTACAAACGGTAAAATAAATTTCAACCGTAACACGAATATTGTTAATGATGAAATAGGGCGACTTACCAATGACACATACGATCTTGCCGATATAATAAAGGAAATCATCGCAGACGTTAAGAATTTTCTGCACCAAAACTATACGGTAGGCGACTACGAATTCAAGATGGATCCTGAAAAATATAAAGGAGCCTTCAAAGAACTTGTGGCCGAAGTCAATAATATGCCCAATGGAGCCGAAGAGGAAGGCTGGGTTCTCATTGATGCATTGGAGAATATTGGAAAGGGTAAGTTTGATTTTGAGAGCAAGAAGCTTCCGGGGAAACGTGTTGTCACAAACGAAGCTGTTGAATTATTGTTAAGCAGGCTAAACGAGCTGAATGCCGACTTGGGCAATATGATTGAAGCGGCCGCCGTCAAGGGCGACTTAAGTTTCCAAATTGACGTAAGCAAGTACAGCGGCGATTGGAAAAAAATAGTGACCGGGCTTAATGACATTGCCGGTGCAGTGGATAAACCGCTTAAAACCATTGCTATTGCTATGAATGAAATGAATTCGGGCGTTTTCGATTTAGAAAAAATTGACAAAACAATCACCGCGCAGGGATACAGCGCAGATGCAACACACTACAGCGGCTCGTTTCGCGTTGTTATTAACGCCTTCGACGAAACCATTACATCAATATCTTCCTACATAGCCGAAATTTCGGCTGACCTGGAGGCTATTTCCAACGGTGATTTAACCACAGAAATTACCCGCGAATACGTGGGAAGTTTTGCGGCAATCAAGAATTCACTAAACCGCATTTCATCGTCACTCAGCAAAACCATGTCTGAAATTTCAGTAGCTTCCGAGCAGGTGTTGGCAGGAGCAAGCCAAATTTCCACCAGTGCAAATGAGTTGGCAAGCGGGGCACAGGAACAAGCAAGTGCGGTGCAAGAGTTAAACGCCTCCATTGATTTAATTAACCAGCAAACCCAATCCAACGCGCAAAACGCTAGCGAAGCTAACGCGCTTTCCAACACATCAACGACAAACGCCCGCGAAGGTAACGATGCAATGCAACAAACGCTCAGCGCGATGAATCAAATAAAAGATTCGTCGAATAATATATCCAAGATTATTCGCACAATTCAAGACATTGCGTTCCAAACAAACCTGCTCGCGCTTAATGCCGCCGTTGAGGCCGCTCGCGCAGGAGAACACGGAAAAGGCTTTGCGGTTGTTGCCGAAGAAGTGCGCTCACTTGCGGCAAGAAGCCAAGAGGCCGCAAGCGAAACAACCGAGCTGATCGGTACATCCATCAACACCGTGGATTCCGGCGCGGAAATTGCGCGCTCAACCGCCGAAACTCTTGATACAATCGTGGAAAATGCCAACAAGGTACTGAGCGTAGTAAGCTCGATTTCCTCCGCCTCACAAGAACAAGCGGAAGCAATCGCGCAGGTTAGTGACGGACTCGAGCAAATATCAAGAGTAACACAAAGCAACTCAGCCGTTTCCGAAGAAACAGCGGCGTCTGCAGAGGAGCTTAACTCGCAAGCCGAAGTGCTTCGGCAGTTGGTGTCATATTTCAAAATTTAAGCGACTTCCGAAAGGTCACCCGTCGCCAAATACATGAGGGGGGTGTTTTTGATGAAATCAACTTTCGCCCTAAAGTTTGTCATAGGTTTGGTACTATTGTCGCTTTTGGCAATATTGAGCGTTGGGCTGGCCGTAAATACATTTGTGCGGTATTCCATTTACGGTAATTTATTGGAAATCGCGGAGCGCGACCAAATAATCTATTCCAATGAAATAGACGAGTGGTTTGCCGTTGCCAAAGAAAGGGTTCACAACCTTTCCACAATCATGCGCACCCTACCCACAGAGGAAGAAATGGAGAACATGGCCATAACTTTTGTGGAATATAATGAAGCAATAGAAAATGTTTTTATAGGGTTTAGTGACGGTAGATTAATAAACGCGGTTGGCTGGACTGCCCCGGAAGACTGGACACCCGTTGAGCGTCCGTGGTATATAGCGGCGAGGTCGGTGCCTTACGGCGAAGTTGTGATTACAGGCACCTACCTCTCCGATGCCAGCGGCAATATTGCTGTTTCGGCAGCTGTATATGTGCCGGGACTCAGCGGAGTGGGTGCGACAGTCGGCACAGCTATCCCGATAAACAATGTGCTGGAAAGAGTTGCCCTGCACCCCGTTATGTCCGACGGTTATTTGATTTTGGTGGATGTGGCATCCGGCGGCGAAATAATAATACACCCCAACCCGGATTATGCCCCCGGTGCTGATGGTCAAACACGAAATATTAGGGATATTACAAACGGAGACGTTTTCTTAAACCATTTATCTGCGGCTGAAATTGTACAATTTGAAGATAATCTCTTAGGCTCGGCCCATTTGATCACCACCCCTTTGAATGTGATTGACTGGGTCTTAATTGCAGTTGTCCCGGCTTCGCCCACAGAAGGTATCGTTGCACGATATACCTTTAATTTTGTGCTGGTTTTCGGTTTGATTGCACTGGTTTTTATAATCATAGCTGCGGTTATTGCCATGCGCTACTCAAAGGGCATGTCAAACTTCAAAAACTTGAAAATTATAATTGATGCTTTGCCTGTGGGATGCAGCTTGCGCAACAAAAACTTTGAGGTGTTTGATTGTAATCAAGTTGATTTAGATTTGTTTGGACTGAAGAATAAAGAGGAGTATTTTGCTAAATGGCGTGACCTGATGCCGGAATATCAGCCGGACTGCTCGCGCTCCGGCGACCATATGCAAAAATGTATAGCGTCTGCCGTTGAAACCGGTCAGGCCGGCATTGAATTGATGTTTAAAAAAATTGACGGAACGCCGTTTCCGGCCGAATTTACGATAATCCGCGTTAAATTACAAGATGATGACGGATTTGTTGTTTTTGTACGAGACTTGACGGCTGTTTATAACTACAGACAAGAGCAGGCGGAAATGCTTGCCAAGCTGGAAGAAGCACTCGGCAAGGCTAATGCCGCCAGCCTTGCAAAGAGCCACTTCCTGTCCAATATGAGCCACGAGATCAGAACGCCTCTGCACGCCATAAGCGGAATGCTTGCCATAGGCAAATCAGCCGCTGATGTTCAAAGCAAAGACTATGCCTTTGAAAACATTGAAACTGCCTCCAATTATCTGCTTGGCATCATCAGCGATATTTTGGAAATATCAAAAATCGAGGCAGGGAAGTTTGAGCTAAAATGCAAGTCATTTGACTTTAGAAAAAAGATTGCCGGTGTCGCCGATATATTAAAATTGCAAATGGAAAAGAAGCAATTGAAGTTTGTAGTTGAGCTGGATGACGCAATCCCGCAGTTTATAGTTGGTGATGCAATACGGCTGATGCAGGTTATCACAAACCTTTTGACCAATGCTGTAAAGTTCACTCCGCACGGCGGGACAATTTCCCTTACCGTTAAGTGTTTGCGTAGCGACGTCGGCATGGAAAATGAGCTGTACTTCGAGGTCGTCGACACGGGTATTGGTATCTCAAAAGACCAGCAAGCCCGTTTGTTTGATGCTTTTGAACAAGTAGAAAGTGCCGCTTCCCGTAAATTTGGGGGTGTCGGGCTGGGGCTTGCTATTTGCAAGCGGATTGTGGGGGCGATGGGCGGCGAAATTTTAATTGATTCGGAGCCGGGCAAAGGTGCAAAGTTCATGTTTACACTGCGATTTGAGGTTGGCGATTCCGAAAGGGGCAGTTTCGGCGGCGTAGATAACATGCAGATCAGCCCTACTTTTGAAAATTGTCGCCTGCTGCTTGTGGACGATGTGGATATAAACCGAGAAATCTTAATTGCGATACTTGAGCCTACGGGTATTCAGATCGAATGCGCGTCCAATGGCTTGGATGCTGTAAATATGTTTAGTGACGCGCCGGATAGGTACGACATAATTCTCATGGATATTCAGATGCCTGCCATGGACGGATTTACCGCCACGCGCCGCATACGGGAGCTTCCCTACGGTCGGGCAATGGAAGTACCTATTATTGCAATGACTGCCAATGTTTTTCAAGAAGACATTGACCAATGTAAAGAAGCCGGCATGAATGACCATCTCAGTAAGCCCATAGATGTTGAGTTGCTGATGATAAAACTCAATGTTTATATTACCGAAAAATAAGCACGCCAAGCGTGCATTGTGCACCGTGGACATCCGGCAGTAGGCGACATTACGTCTCGAAGGGTGCGGGCACGTTTCATGTGCCATTGCAGGATGCAGTTTCCCGGTCTATAAAAAAAAACGCTGTTAAGCGAAGGGGAGAATGTGTTATGACATCACTAAGAAACATGAAAATTAGGAGCAAGCTGTTTTTGGGGTTTGCGATGCTGTTGGCCGTTACTGCGTTTATCGCGCTGTTCGGAGCATTTCAAATATCCACCGTAAGCGATGACTACGACCACGCAATTAATTACATCCTTGACCGCAGAAGCATCTTGCGCGATATGGAAGTGGCAATGATGGACGCAAGGCGTACGATGAACCGTGCATCAATGCACGCTACCGATGTTTATGGCGATGGTACGGACGAAGCCGCCAACGCCGAGTTTAGAAACATTGGCGTAACCAACCAAGAAGTTTTGGTGAGGTCTCTGAGAGTAGAGCTTGAGGGTCATTTTGCCGATTTCAGAGCAAGTGTAAACAACGATGGTCGAATTTCAGATGAAATGGTGAGGAATCAAAATCTTCGCATGGATGGGCTTGAAGCGGCGATTTTTCACTACATTGATTACTACATCTTGAATCGAATCATGACTGCGGCGAGGGCGGGTGATACAGCCACCACCGTATCGGTAACGACCGCGGCCGGCGGACCGGGCGGAACGGTTCCCGTAATTCTCGACTACTTTGACCAGATTCGTTCCGGCATAAATGAAACCCTTGGCAGAACGATGCAGGAATTGGACGACACAAGCAGTAACACATTTTGGATTATGATTGTGCTTGCTGTGGTTGGTGTTGCGTTGGGCGTTGCCATTTCGCTCATTATTTCCGGCGTTGTTTCAAAGCCTATCATTGAGATTGCCAAGGTTGTAAATAATGTCGCGAACGGCAATATTAACGTCAACTTTCGGGACGATGTAACCCGTGACGAAATTGGTATGCTTACCAAAGATATTTACGGGCTTGTTGACGTTATAAAAAATATCAACAGCGAAGTTAAGGCGAAAAGCCAAAGGATTATCAATGGTCATCTTAAAAAAGTTGAATCAGATTTTGAGGCAAAAGGTGATTATAAAGAAATCCTCGAAGGTGTCGACAATATTTCGGACAGCGTATCAAAATATTTGAACGAAATTACTTGCGGCATCGTTCTTTTTGATACGGACTATCGTTTTGCATTTATCAACACATATAACAAGGAACGCGGCTTTACCGATGATTTGCTGGGTTTAACGGTTCGTGAAGCAATGCCGGACGGTACAGGCGAATTTTTGACAAAAAAATTGGAAGAGTCGGCGCATACGGATAAACCCGTGAGCTACCCTGTGGAGCTTACCCTCGCGGACGGAAGCGATATTCATTCGAGTCATACAATGGTTTCGCTGAAAGACAGGGCAGGCAAAAACGTTGCGTTTATGAATGTCGCGTTTGATATGACAGAGATGATTAATTCACAAAAACGTGCCGAAAAAGTCAGTGCGTACCAAGAAAATGAAACGCAAAAAATAATTCGTGCCTTGGAATCAGATCTTGCACGTGGCGTTTTGACTTTTGACTTTGCGCCGGCACCCCACGATAGGGACACAGAAAAATCTGCTGTTTCTTTCAAGCAAATTGGCGACACCATGAAAAACACCCTTGCAGTTATCAAGGGCTACAACGATATAATCACATCGGATTTGGAAGCGATTTCGCGTGGGGATTTAACCACCGTAATCACGCACGAATTTGCGGGCGATTTTATGGCCATCAAAGTTTCGCTCAATAATATTACCGAATCGCTGAACAAAACCATGTCGGAAATATCTTCTGCTTCCGAGCAAGTTTTATCGGGCGCGAAACAAATTTCGGCAAGTGCGATGGATTTGGCAAATGGCGCAAGTCAACAGGCAAGCTCCATTGAAGAGCTAAACGCCTCCATTGATTTAATTAACCAGCAAACCCAATCCAATGCTGAAAACGCGAACGAAGCCAACTCGCTTTCCAACACATCAACGACAAACGCCCGCGAAGGTAACGATGCAATGCAACAAACGCTCAGCGCGATGAATCAAATAAAAGATTCGTCCAATAACATCTCCAAAATTATTCGCACAATTCAAGATATTGCGTTCCAAACAAACCTTCTCGCGCTTAATGCTGCCGTTGAAGCCGCTCGCGCAGGGGAACACGGAAAAGGTTTTGCGGTTGTTGCCGAGGAAGTGCGCTCGCTTGCGGCAAGAAGCCAAGAAGCCGCAAGCGAAACAACCGAGCTGATCGGCACATCCATTAACACTGTGGATTCCGGCGCAGAAATTGCGCGCTCAACCGCCGAAACTCTTGATACAATCGTGGAAAATGCCAACAAGGTACTGAGCGTTGTCAGCTCGATTTCCATCGCTTCGCAAGAGCAAGCGGAAGCGATTTCCCAAGTGGTTCTGGGCTTGCAACAAATTTCGGGAGTTGTGCAATCAAATTCTGCTGTTAGCGAAGAAACCGCCGCCGCATCACAAGAGCTCAACTCCCAAGCCGAAATTTTGCAACAACATGTAGCTTACTTCAAGCTATAAATCTAAACGACTCCAGATCGATGGCCGAGCCGGGGAAGAATGTGAAATTCAGGCTTCCTTTGCCGGCGAAGGGGGTTTCGAGCGGGATAGTGACTGCGGAGTATTTTTCCGATGCAGTAAGCGTAAGCAGGTTTGAGGCGGCGTTTCCGTTTTCGTCGGTGAATGTTATGCGGATGGAATTTTTATCGAGTTGCAGACGATAACGGAATTCAATTTCAGCGGCGGGTTTATCGAAATTCATATCATCAAACGTGATTGAAACATTGTTTCCGATGTTTTCGATCGCGTTTTTTGTTACGCTGAACGAATCGCCGTAGAGATTGTCGTATGTGGTAAAAGGGATTTGCATAAATGATTTGCCTTTGAAGATAAACCCTTTCAGATGCACCTTTTGCGTGAACACAAACGAAATGGTTTGCACGCCGCATATTTTTTCCGGCAACGCATATGTGCCGGTTTGATATGTGTTCCAGATGGATGGGACATGGTAGGTTACTGTGTCGATCAGTCGTCCGTTTTCGGGCGTGCCGAGCCAAATTTCTATCGGCACAACCTTGTTTCCGAGTTCGAAAATCCACAAAGTCAGCTCGTCGGAGCCAAATGTGCCAAAGTTTACATCCTCGAAAGTTATGGATGTTTTTTCGGATGGGTCGGTAGCGACGCCGCGCTCGTTTCCGGCGGTTAGCGGGCGATTGCTTTTTGTAAACAGCCCGGCCGACACAAAATCATATGGGTCAAGGTGCGGGGGCTTGCCGATGCCTTCGATTTTTATTGGCAGAACCGACAGTACGTCGATATGCCCTTTGCCGTTTTCCGCGCCGCAACGAATATAGACCTCGCCGTCGCCTTTGGGATTTAGGACTGCTGTTTCGCCCGAAGACGCAAGCTTACCGAGCGGACTGTCTATGCCCGCCGCGTTTGTAAGCCGCCATTGCAGATTTTGCGGGGAGGCATTTGAGGGATGAATTTTTGCCGTGATATTAAAGCCGTCGCGGAGCAACTCGATTTTACGAATCGGGACATCGCTTGCATCGAATTTCACCTCGATTTTCGGCTCGTTCTCCGATGCGCATTTTACAATCGCAAGCAATTTTCCGCTAAAAAGGCGTCGGTTATCTGTTTGGTATTGGTCAAAATCGGTGGAATCGCCGTTGTCGAGGGCGAGGAGTTCGCCATCACTCACGCTTACGATTACGCGATTATTTGCGTTGTCGCAGGAGTTTCCGCTTGCGTCTGTTGCGGTGATTTCTGCAAAAAGAAGCTCGCCGAAGCGCGTGCTTTCTATTTTTACACCCGTCGCGTCGCCGAAGGAATTTCTCACGGCTTGCGCAACAATTGCGCTTTCGTCATACGCCACGGCCTTCAAGCATCCCGGCTCGTATGGCACGATGAAATTTGCAATTTCGCCGCCGCCGGTTCCGATTAACTTTTCGTTCAAAAACAGTTCCGTTTTGGGCGCGTTTGAAACTACGCGAACATCGATGGGCTGGCCCGGCGAATGATCCCAGTGCGGAAAAATGTGAACCAGCGGCTCGTTTGTCCATGCCGCTTTGAAAATATAAAACTGATCCTTTGGGAAGCCGGCCGTGTCGATTTGCCCGAAGTAGGAATTTTTTGTGCTGTATGGGGTTGGTTCGCCGATGTAGTCTGTGCCTGTCCAGATAAATTGCCCCATGTTTTTGCTGTGGTCGGCGATAACTTTTTCGGTGCTTCTTGCGCCCCAGCTGGTTGTTGCATTGCCTAGCGCGGAGCATTGCATGTCGTCGTCGCACAGGATTGTTTGCTCGTACGGGAAGTGATATATGCCGCGGCTTTGCACGGTTGACGCGGTTTCGCCGCCGTAGATTATCCAGTCGGGAAAATCCTTGCGGTGCTGTTCGTACAAATATTCTGCGTAATTGTATCCGACCAGCTTTATCTCGTCGGCACTTTTTTGTGTTTGCCACCACGCCATGTAGTTTGAACAAAACGTTGTAACGGCGTGTTCGTGCGGGTCGTGCTTTTGCACTTCGCGCATAAGCATTTTAAGGGTTGCAAGCCCGTCTTCGGGGTCGGCATGTGTGTCATAAATCTCGTTGCCGATGCTCCACATTATAATCGAGGGGCAATTTCGATCGCGCCTTATCCACGCCGCGACGTCGTGTTCTGCCCATTCGTCAAAGAATCTTGCATAGTCAAATTCCGTTTTGCATCTGCGCCAGATGTCCGTAAACTCGCTCATCACCAAGAATCCCATTTCGTCGCAAAGCTCCATATACGCTTTTGCAGGTGGGTTATGCGCGGTTCTTATTGCGTTTACGCCCATGTCTTTTAATTTTTGCAACTGCCGCCTTGCCGCATCTTTATAAAATGCCGCGCCAAGTCCGCCCAGGTCGTGGTGTTGGCACGCGCCGTTTATTCGCACATGCCTTCCGTTCAGGAAAAATCCTTCCTCCGCAGTGAATGCGATTTCGCGTATGCCGAAGCGTGTTGTTGCGGTGTCGGTTATTTCGCCGTTTACAATTAGTTTTGATTTTAGTTCGTAGCAGGTTGGGGAGTTTATGTCCCAGAGGTTTGGGTTTTTTAAAGATAAGACCGTGGGGCGCTGCCCCACACCCCGCAAGGGGACATTGCCCCCTTGACCCCCTTCATTTAGTTCGTGGTGGATTTCGTATTCTGATGTGCCGGAGACTTCGGCTTCTATTTCTATGTGCCATAGGTTGTCTTGTATTTTTTTTGGGGTTATGTTGATGCCGTTTGGGATGAAGTGGGTGGGGTTTTTGCGCTCCAGAAAAACGTCGCGGTAGATGCCTGCGCCGCTGTACCAGCGGGAGTTTGGAGGCTCGTGGCGCACGGTTACGGCGATTTCGTTTTCGCCTTGGGTTAGGAAGGGGGCTATGTCAAAATGGAAGGCGGTGTAGCCGTGTTTGTTTTCGCCTGCTTTTTTACCGTTTACGTGCAAAACACAATCTTGATATACGCCGTCGAAATGCAGGAAAACTTTTTCGCCGTCGCGTAGGGTGGGGGAGAGTGTTAGGGATTTTTTGTAGGTGGCGATGCCCCGTTTGTATAAATTTTTTGCGTCGGCGATTAGCCAGTCGTGGGGCAGGTTTAGTGTTTTTGTTGTGCCGTCCAGGCTGAACTGCCAGTTTGCATTGAAATTTTCCATTTTTAGTCCTCCATCTATGTGTTGTTTTGCTGTTTTTCAGTATATCACAGGCGGTTATTTTCTTTAAGCGCGTTCGATCGTTTTATATGCGGAAACCAAAAAAAATCGGTGCGAGTAGTATTCACTACTCGCACCGATTGCGATTTGTTTGAATTTATTTGTTAGTTAGCTGCCGGGGGAGGCGTCCAAAGTGGAGGTGCCGGAGGTGCGGCCACTCCTGCCGGTGTTATATAAGCTGATCTAACACCCAAGACGTCTGCTGTGTTTCTGCTGTTCCGCCCTATTACACCCCAGTATACTGTAAGTGTGCCGGTTAAGCTGGCAGCTTCGCCGGTCCATGCTCTGCTCACGATTCTTGCAGATGGATTTTTACGAATTGGGAACGTTGCAACACGCTCGGTATCGCTACCGGGGACAGGTGTTCCGTGGTTTGCATTAATGCGCGGCACGGCAGCCCAACGGCCTCTTTCCGGAACCCATATATTGTATGCAATGTTTACATTCCTGCCGCCAACTTCAACACGGGTGACCAAGTCTGCCGTGTTAATTCTGCCGTTTGGCAAGATGTTCAGAGCTGTCGCTGTTGTAACATCAGCGGTCAACGGTCTGCGCGGCTGTGGATTTATTACTTGGTCTACGCTTCTCGCTCTTCTGCCTGTGGCAGCTGTGCGGACGCGAACTTGGGTGGTGGCGGTGATTTGATCCGTAAGTGAAAGCGGAACAGCGCGACCGTTGGCATTTAACAGGGTGTAGCCTGTGCCAAGTACTGCCTCGGCAGAATCACCATGTGTGAACCATACGCGATTGAGACCGGTATCTAATGTGGTTGAGAATTCTTGACCCAATCTTGTCGGCATGGTTTCGAGTGCGTAGTTTGGTCTGACTGCCGTGGGAACGCGCAACAGAACCGGGCGAATGCGAACCGCTCTGCTCGCAGGTGTGTAGGTCGTTGTTGCGCCTACGGTAACTGCGGTGGGTGCAAGGCGGAACCAATAGGACGGGCGAGCAGTTCTTTCGCCTTGGGGATTCCATGATCCGTCATCGTTGGGAACTCTCGGGGGAAGCATGGCGAATCCGTCTGCGGGAACGCCGGACAAACGAGTGTCGGCAACTGTCCAGACAATCGGATCGGACGCTGTACCCACCAGGCGACCTCTTGCGTCGGTGCTGAGCCAGTATTCATATGAGTGAGTCAACACATTGGGAGGGCTGGTGACAGTGTTTTCCCTTACGGGTCTAACTCTGAGCGTCCATGTGTCGGCGCTGTACCACGGTGCAAACCTTTCGGTTGATGCATGATTGATACGCGGGCGAGCTGCAATGGCCGGGAAGCGAATTTCAACTGTATCAGCTGTTTCCCCTACTGTATTTCGAACCCAGAGGGTCAACTCGCGGTTAAACAAAGCAGCGGTGTTTGCGGGAATAGCCCCTCTTGACCATCTGGTTCCGCCGTTTACACTGCGTTGTGCTGTTGTGAAGCCGGTCGGAAGATGGATTGTTTCGGCGGTCAGGTTGATCCACGCATCCGTTCTGCCGGTGGCAAAAATGATGATATCAGCGGCAACATCAGGCAATGCCGGGATAACAACGTCGCGCTCAACCGGATCCGATACGACGGTGGGGCCGGTTGCGCCCGGTGCTTCGACAGTTGTTACAACAACTGAAAGACGAAGGAGTCCGTCTTCACCCACTTGGGCAGCGGTTACAATCGTAGCGGTTGCTACAGCTGTTGTGCCGGGGAATCCGCCGTTTTCCGCAAGTCTGGCGTCAACCGCAGCTTGGAGCGAGCCGGTTGTTGTGGTAGCGGGCTGCGTGCTTAACAAATCGCTCAGCACGGTTACTGCAGCATCATTTACATATTCAGTTGTCCCGGGGTCGGCGGCTGTAAGCCCCAACGGTCCGAATGCGGCAAACAATGAAACCAACATTGTAAGTGCCGTTAGTAGTGCGATGGAACGTCTCAAACTAAATTTTTGTTGCATACAAATTACCTCCTTGTAATTTTTTCATTTTCAGCCAAAATCCATTTTGACTGATCTTGAAACGATGGGTTTTGATGCGTTCTGTTTTGATGAGTTCTTGAAGCTTGATGTACAAAATTTCCCGGCCCCCCTTATGTTTTTATTTGCTCCCATGTTACAAGTATATGACAAAAAGAATTTAACTGCAAGCAAAAAATTTCTTAAATTTTTCTGCAAAAAAAAATCGGTGCGGGTAGTGTCACTACCCGCACCGATTTTTTTTGCGCACCGGAAAACAGTATCCGGCTTCGAGACGTAACTACCCTTATCGACAGATGCCCACGGTGTCCATTGCACGCTTGGCGTGCTTATTCTCTTAA
>WRHA01000354.1 GCA_009783395.1 Defluviitaleaceae bacterium | reverse complement strand
AAAATTTTCGCGGCGCGTTTTTTTTTGCTGAATTTTACAGAGGATATATTAAATGAAGGAGTTTTGAAATAAGAGTGAGACAAAATGAAAATTTGGCATTGCTTTCCTTTTTTTCGTGTGCTAAAATTTGTGCAAAAGGAAGCTATAAAAAGGATATATAGTAAATGCAAAGATGTATTAAATAAGACTCGGAATTGGATGGAGGGGTTATGCTTTGATTGAAATTGACGGTCAGCTTTTTGATTGAGATACGGTCAAAAACCTATCAAATATTTCCAAGCATGGCATACCCTTCAAGTTAGCCGCAACAATATTTTCAGACCAAGACACTATCTTTCTTGATGATTTCAAGCATTCACATGAAGAAAGCAGATTTATTGCAATTGGTCTATCTAAAAATCTAAATTTACTTACGGTTTGCCATTGCTATAGGGAAGACGAAACTGTCATTCGTATTATATCTGCAAGAAAAGCAAACACGACCGAAACAAAAATGTATGGAGGTGTAGAATGAACGAAGTTGATAAAACAATAGATTATAGTGACATTCCGGCAATTACCGATTTTTCTAGCGCACGTAAAAATCCTTATGCCGATAAAATAAAAAAACACGGCTATACGATACGGATTCACTACAGCCCGGAAGATGTAGCCAATATGAATACTCGCGCCATTGAAAAAATAGATGGCTTAGAGGATATGGAATGGCTTGACCTTGACCCAAACGAAATAGCGGCTCTAAAAAAATATCGTGAAGCTAACAAAGTTTGAAAACTATTTTTGAATGCAATTTGCTTGAACATGACCCCGATGAACTGGTAACTTTTGAAAGGGTCGCGGCGGTTTTTGCTCCTCGCATTGCGACAAAAATCCTGCGCCCAAACAGTCAAGTTATTTCCGGACAGTTCCTTATTTTGATTTTACGCTTTTTCGGCTTCACCAGTGGAGAGACCTGTCATTTCAACTATATCAGCAATAGACATTCCTTTGGTCTTCAAGTTTCTAGCAATTTGCTTTTTATCTTCTTGTCTTTTCCGTTCCGCCTCTTCTAAATCTTCTTTACGTTTCCGCTCGGCTTCCGCCAGTCTAGGTTCATATTCATCACGGACTTCCTGCCGCGCCCAATCAAGCATACCCTCTTCACGCAGTGCCTCATCAAACCACATAGCATATTCCCGCCGAGTTTCGGGGTCTGCGGAAACAGTCTCGTAGCGGTCTATAAATTGCCGAAACCCTGCGTCTCTATCGGCAAATGCCTGCAACCCCGGTGTCACTGCAACCACCTCCTGCACGGTTTTCTTTTCCAGATGTGCTGTATACAACGTATAGCACCAACAATATAAATCGCTTGTAAAATCCGGTTCTTTCTTTTCTAAAAGCCTTGGAAGCTGAATATTGTAGCCTCCGAATTTTGGAATAGCCACTTCGCTTGGCGGTTTTGTGTACATAACTTTGAACGGCTGAACCACTGGCAAGCCCAGCTACTTCTGCATTGGCGAATATTGCACCTGCTACTGGGTCAGCCAAGGGCGATAAAACTAGATTGGGGTCATTGGGGTCTATAGAACTCATGTGTATCCGCTCCTCACTCCTATTATACTATGGAAACTCAAGTTGCTTCTTTTTTATGAAAATAAATCTCATCTTTCCTACGTTGGTATGCTTGCCGAATAATTTTATCTTCGCTCTGTCTTTGCAATGCGGTCATAGCCATTTGGATTTCCTCCTCCTCAATACAAGCATGGCGCATTTAAACGCTGTTTTAAATATTGAGATAGCTGTGACCTCAAATAAATTCGGTTTCGTAAATTCGGTCAAAAACCGCCGTTTTATATTACAATTCCGTTACAAACGTGCAAAAAAGCATAAAAACCGCTTGCATTCAAATAATAAGCGCGTGGTATAAAAAAAGCGCGATGGGAAATATTACAGCTTTATTACAATTTTTGAAAATTGTTGAATTGTGTATTTGGCACGTGGTAAACTCCCTTGCGGCTTTTCGGAAGAGCTGTGTCTTTGCTTGGCATAATATCGCAAAGGTTACAATTTGCTTACATGTTTGCAATAGGCATTGACCGTGTTTTTCCGAGGTGCTATATTTCTATAAACAGGTGGCATGGTAAGTTTTGCCGCCGGCAAATCAGAAGGGTAAATTCAGAAAGGAGGTACGGTTTTTGCGGGGGAAACCCCGGCGTTTCACCCCATGGGCGTTTGCCCGAACGGGTAAAACCGTGAAAAGCAAAGCACTAAAACCGGGCATAGCCCAAAATGGCGCATCGCTTCCTTATTATAACGAGGTAGAAAAATGCAAGAGGCAGTCAAACAAAAGAGATTTCAAAAGCTAACACAAAAGACAACCAACCTCGAAACGCGCCACCCAGCAGCGGCCGCGCAACGGAAGCGGCGCGAAAGAAACGAAAAATCGTAGCGCGAAAACTCAATCGCGCAAATCTTTCAAAAACCGAAAGGAGAAATTATGAAAAAGAAAATCGCATTACTTTTGGCAGTAATCATGGTCGTTTCCATGATGCCAATGCATTTGTTTGGCGCACCTGCCGGTTTCACACCGGTTCCTGCTCAAAGGACCAGGGGTACCGTGTCAAACCCTCTTACCGGAATGAATCAACATCGCGATCTTGCTATTCAGCTTAACATTGCTGAGTTTATTGGTGCAAACTTGCCCGGTAACGACATGAGAATTCCCCTTACCGTGCGCACCTCCGATGCACGTATCGGTCCCGGTGCATGGAGCAATTACGGGCATGACCCCGGAAGAACAATCACTGTTCCGATTATCGGCGGTAATAGTGTTACGTCGGGTGCATCAGTTAGAATTACCGTTCAGCGGTCTGTAAACGGCGTTGGAATCTCTTCCACTTCCGGATGGTTTACCAGTGAAGCTGAGGTTTTTGTCGAATACCTCCCATATGAAGGCGCAGAGCCTACGGCAGTACCCTCCGGCGCAGGTGGACATTTCACCTTCTACCTAGGCGCATGGGTTCCCGACGAAGCCTTCTGGGTAAATGCATTCATGAACATTTGGCTTGGTTCTCCCTATGACCTGGACGCTGTACACAATGTTCTCTTCAGCGGAAGCATCACAAGTGTACAAGAGTACAGTATTGCTATTTCTGCCGGTCCCGGAGCTCCGCGTGGTTTCAGCTCTGCACTTCATGTTCCCGACATTGTACTCCGCGAAAGCCGTGCAGGCGCGATTCGCAACATCGGAAGCAACGCAGGTGCTGCAGCTAACGTAGGTATTCCTACACTCGTTCGCCTTGAAGCTCCTCAATTCTACTCTTGGGCTCTTGAGCCGTTTAACGGAGCAGGCGCATTTACGCATCCTTCTGTTACAGTAGTTAACAGCCCGCAACATGCCGGTCTTCCTGTTCACGGATTGCCGCTTGGTGCAGGTCGTCCCGGTGAAGTTCGTCCGTTTGCTGTTCAAAGTGAGCGTGCGGTGCTTATTGTTCCCGGGGCCGGTTCGGCAAGATCGGACGTATCTAGGGTTGATCCTGCAAACGGTTTGATTCAAGTCGGTGACGTAACTGTTACTCATACGTGGACTGGCGGAAGCCAAGTTGATGGCGTTTCTATAGCAAGAGATGCTTCAAGCCGTCACGTTTTATGGATTGAAATTCCGGTAGTAAACCGTCAAGGTCAAGTACTTCCCGATGCGTTGCTTCTCAGGAATCTCTGGCTTGTTCCCGATGATCGCGCACAAAACGTTGCCGATGTTAACATCGACGTACAACGCGGTTGGGGAACCGTTACCGCAGCTAATGCAGCAAGCCCTGTGACAGGTTGGCAATGGGCAACAGGTTGGGATACCGGTGATACTCACTTGGGTCAACCGGTTGTAGTTGGTACTCCTCCCGGTCTTCCTGAGCCGGCTCCTGATGCACCTCGTCATCCCGGAACATGGCAACCGCTTACTTGGGATCGCCTGCGCAACTGGGAAGTATTGCGCGCTGAAACAAGAGAAGCTCTTGTAGCCGCATTCGGAGCAAATCCTGCAAATGAATGGGACTTCTTTGCTGCAGCCCAAAATGCAGTAACTAATGTTGGCTCAGCGGCTCACAACGCTAAGAGAATGCTTAGCGAAGATATATCAGGTGCCGCAATTGGTGATAACGCGAACTACTTCCAGTTTGGTATTAGAGGATTTGTTGGCGGAACCGGCGCGGCATTTTCTTGGTCAGATCCCGCAGGTACGGGCTTTGTGACACGTCACGATGGTGGCGCACCCACTTCTACAATTTTGAGAAGAATACCTGATGTCGTGGGTCCCGGTAGCTCGCATACTTTGGAAGCTTATATCCCCGGAGCACTTCTTACTCCTCCGGTAGTTCCGCCCGCAATTTCCGGTTGGATGTATATCCAAACAGGCGAAGTATCGGTTGGAACAACTGTAGGTTGGCATGTTCAAGGAGACGGTACCACTCTTCGCGGCGATATAAACTTCCCGCAAGGGCATGGCGGCGTTAGAGGCACAGGCTGGAGACAAACCCTCCTTGTAGGACGTCGTGGTAACACAGGTTTGGATGTATCCGTTCATGAAGGTCCCAATGACATCCGCACAGGTTGGCTCGGTGACCGCAGAACAGGTGTTCCCGTAAATGTTATCGATGCAACACGAACCCGTAACGTGTTAATGGAAACTTACGCAAACCAAGGCAGACCCAACGACGGTATCACCGACGGATGGTACAACTACAACCGTGACAATGTTCAAGCAC
The DNA here is from genome assembly GCA_009783395.1 of Defluviitaleaceae bacterium. Taxonomy (GTDB): domain Bacteria; phylum Bacillota; class Clostridia; order Lachnospirales; family WQUN01; genus WQVC01. The sequence continues at coordinate 7,730 of WRHA01000354.1, read as the reverse complement.
CTCACTATCGCGGTGTTATGACATCCACACTTATCATCGAAGAAACAATTGCAAACTCTTTCGGTCATGGACACGGAAACCCGATTAACTTCGAGTTCTTGTACGAAGAAGCAGACGGACGCGTAATTCCGCATCCGGGTATCCGCGTACTTGGTGTTCAAGCTCGCGCAGGTAACGACCAACCCGGTCACACCTGGCAACGTGGCGTATTCAATAACTTCCCGGCATTCCCGGCAGGTATTGTTCGCCCCGATGAGCCTGACAACCACAACCTTGAAAACCGCAACCAAAACTGGATGACCTTCATGGGCTTTGTGTCCGCAGTTGATCAAAGCTACCCGAACGTATCCGGCGTAGGACGTGTACACCCCCACGGTGTAACCCTCTACTTGCCCGGACAAAACATCACCGATGTTCGCCAAGAAGGTATCCTCGAAGTTCGCTTCTTCCTTTCCATCGAAGCAGGTTACGAATGGAAATACGGTCCCGAAGTTGACGTAACAATCAGCGGTAATGGTGTTGCAAACCTTCTCGGTACTTGCCGTTATGGTCTTTTGGGCGGACACGAGTGCAACCACGACTGCAGCTACACCGTAACAATCGCTTACGCTCGTGACCCGATCAGCGTTCGTGACATCGCTATCACCGAAGTTGAAGTTGGCACGCTCTACAATGTAGGCCGCGTATCTCTTCCCGACGTGTATATCGAAGTTCATGACAATGACCGCTTCGAAATCGGTTCTGAAATTTGGCTTTATATCGCGACCGGTAACATGGCTCGCTCAAACGACCTTCAAATCGAATCTGCAAGAATTTCCTTCATCAACGACCGCTATCCGTTTAACGAAAGCGGACTCCGTTTAGACCAAACACGCAGATTGCACCACCCACGCGGTAACTTCTGGCTCGACGGTATTGCTTACACTGTATCTCGTCAGCCATATGCAAACAGCAGCCCCGTTATCCGCATCGAAGACATCGTTGTAAGCGGTCAAGTGTTCCCGGATACCAACTACTATCTCGTAGTTTCCGGTACGCATATCGCACAAAACGACCAAGAAGTTCGCGCAGCACGTCTCCCCGGAACCGTTGGAGCATACCCCTGGTATCTTGGTGCTCACCTTGCAGCAGGTAACGTAGGTGTATTCACAACCTTGCCCTTCAACCATGTTATCGTTGCACACGGCGAAGGCGGAGTTGGCGGAGCAATTGACGCACCCGGCGGAGCACACGGACAACGCGCTTCCTTCACCGAACACATGATTGTTAACGTAGACGGCGCAGACATTCGCCCCATCGCATTTACAATCTATGGCAACGCTCGCGTAACAAAAATGAACCCACGCGTATTTGCTAACTTTGCAGGCGGCACAACCGACTGGAACGGCGACACAAATACCGCTACGTTCGAAGGCCCCAACTGGATTACAGGCGAACAAGTCACCGTTGCCCTTACAACCGGCCAAGCAGCCGCTTCTGTAAACGGACGCAATGTTGACATCGCTACGGAAGCACTTCAACCGCAATTTGCCGGTCAAATTGTTCCCGTAATCGTTGACGGTCGTATGTATGTACCCGCTCGTTTCCTTGCTAACATGTTCGGTGTACCCATCGACTTTACAGGACACGGCGCAAACATGACCATCATTCTTGGTTAATCTAAGAATTTAAGCAACAAAAAGGAAAGAGTCGGGAATTTTTCCCGGCTCTTTTCTTAATTGTTGTACAAATCTCAAGAGGGGAGCATGTTAAATGTTTGTACGGGTAATAAGCGGTGCGATTATGGGTGTGGAGAGTTGTCGTGTTGAGGTTGAGGTGGATATTTCGAGCGGGTTGCCTGTTTTCGATATTGTTGGCTTGCCGGATTCCGCCGTTAAGGAAAGCCGTGAACGGGTTCGGGCGGCGATTCGAAATGCCGGATTTGCGTTTCCGGTTAAGAGGATTACCGTAAACCTTGCGCCTGCGGATATTCGCAAATCGGGGCCGGCTTACGATTTGCCTATTGCGGCGGGCATTTTGATTGGTATGGGGATTATTAAGGGGGATACGCAAGCTTTTTTTGCGGGGGAATTGTCGCTGGATGGCGCGGTGCGACCGGTTAGCGGGATTTTGCCGATGGTGCTTGAGGCGAAGAGGAATGGCACGCGGGAGGTTTTTGTTTCGGCGGATAATGCGGAGGAGGCCGCGCTTGTTGAGGGCGTCGAAATTTATGCGATTGAGGATTTAATGGGACTTGTGCAACATTTTTCGCAAAAGCGAATGGCGAGGTACGAGCCGAAGGTGTCGCCGTTTTCGCGGGGCGATAATACATATGACGTCGATTTTTCTGACGTCGCGGGGCAAGTTTATCTCAAGCGCGCATTGGAGATTGCGGCGGCGGGTTATCATAATGCGTTGATGATCGGGCCGCCGGGCGCGGGTAAAACGATGCTGTCGAGGCGGATGCCGACGATTTTGCCAAATCTCTTGCCGGAAGAAAGTATGGAAATTACGAAAATTTACAGCATAGCGGGACTGCTCGACGCAAAAAATTTACTGATGCGTACGCGGCCGTTTCGCACGCCGCATCATACGTCGTCGTATGTTTCGCTAACGGGCGGCGGCCGCATTCCCATGCCCGGCGAAATTTCTCTCGCCCACAACGGCGTGCTGTTTCTCGATGAGTTGCCCGAGTTTCAAAAAAAAGCACTGGAAACCCTGCGCCAGCCGCTTGAGGACGGACAAATCACAATTGCGCGAACCGGCGGGGTTTCGACGTATCCCAGCGTTTTTTTGCTTCTCGCGGCAATGAATCCCTGCCCGTGCGGCTATTTGGGAACGCCGCGCTGCACATGTTCTGCGCCGGATATTTCACGCTATCTCGAAAAAATTTCGGGCCCGCTGCTTGATCGTATCGACATACAAGTCGAAGCGTCTCCCGTTGTTTATTCGGAACTCGGGGGCGATAAAAAGCCCGCCGAAAATTCCGCTTCAATTAAAGAGCGCGTCGAAAACGCCCGCATCATACAAACCAAGCGTTTCGCCGGCGACACAAAAGACACGCGCTTCAACGCAAAAATGACCGCGGAGCAAACAAAAAAGTATTGCAAGCTCGGCGGCGAAGCGGCTGATTTATTAAAAAACGTATTTGAGTCAATGTCCCTATCTGCACGTGCGTATCATAAAATCCTAAAAATCGCCCGCACAATCGCCGACCTTGCAGACGCGGCGGATATTTCGGTCGAACATATCGCAGAAGCGATTTCATATCGGGGGCTGGATAGGAAGTTTTGGTAGGTGACCGGCGACCGCATCCGGACAGTTCCTAATGTCGCCTACCGCCGGACGCCCACGGTGTCCATTGCACGCTTGGCGTGCTTTTGTGTTTGCATATTTTATGCATTTGCAATAAGATATATGTAGATATATTTTATGACAAGGAAGTGTTTTTATGGTTCAGGCGAAAGAAACAAGGGTTGCGCAATGGGGTGCAAGCCTTGGTGTTCGGCTTCCAAAAGAAATTGCGGATTCTGTCGGCATCAAAAATAAATCGATGGTTAGGGTGGAAATAAAGTACGGTTGCATACAAGTGATACCCGTCAAAGAACAGCCCTGTCACATGCAAATACCGACAGGAAAAGTATCATGCACGTTAAGTTAAACAAAACCGCCACCACAGGCTTTGTACTTTGCGACCAAATACGAGCCGTTGACCTTTCAAGCCGAAAATTCAAAACGGTTGATGTCTTAGATTACGATACTTTGTGGGATGTTTGCGACATCATAAAAGGTGCTGTGGACATACTCGAAACACCAACGTAGCCGGCTTACTCCTCCGCGAAAATTTCCGCCAAGTCGATTTTAAGCCCCTCAAGCACATGCCCCGGAATAATGTCCGGCGCGCTGTAATTTTGTGAGTAATAGCGGTTGTTTTCCAAAACATATACTTCGACTGTTTTGTTGTCCGGGTCGGCTATCCAGTACTCGCGCACGCCGGCTTCGAGATATTTTTTGTGCTTTAAAACACGATCTACATACGCGCTTCCCTGTGAAAGTACTTCGATTACCATGTCCGGCGCGCCGAGAATGCTTTGCCCTTTTTTGTCAATCTTATTTTTGTCGCAAAGAACAAACACGTCGGGCTGAACCACCGTGTCGTCGTGTTTATTTCTTTTATTTGCACTCAGACGCACGTCAAGCGGTGCGATAAACGCCTCGCATCGCCTGCCCGCGAGAAATGCGTCGAGTTGCTTCCATATACGTTGCGCTACTCGTTGGTGTGCAATCCTCGGCGCGGCCATTGCATAGATCTGCCCGTCGATAATTTCGCAACGAAAATCGTCACCCAATTTCAGATAATCCGAATAAGTCATATTGCATTTTCTCCTTTGGCAACAATTTGTGCAACACTGCGTTCATTGCCGCTTCGTCGAGCGGTTTTGCCAAACTGTCATTCGCGCCTCGTTTGATAAAAATCGAATGCGCATCATCTGTTACATCGGCGGACAGCATAACAATCGGCACGCCGGCGAGTTTTTCGTCGGGCAGAGCGCGAATTGCGGAAACGGTTTCCGCGCCGTCCATATCAGGCATCATGTAATCCATAAAGATCAGATCATATTCGTCTTGCATCAGCTTTTCGATAGCGACCGCACCGCTTGCACAAATGTCAAGTTTCATGCGATAGGGCGCGAGAAGCCCTTTGGCAACCAGCAGGTTTATTTTAACGTCGTCAACAATCAAAACACGCGCATTCGGCGCAATGAAAGGAATTACGACCGGTTCATTATCCGGCGCAACTTCGCACTGAATTTTTTGCGGCATTACGACCGAGAAAACGCTTCCCTCGCCGTAGGTTGACGTCGCCCGCACCTCGCCACCCATTGCTGTAACCAGCTTTTCTGTAATTGCGAGGCCGAGACCTGTTCCCTCAATGCCGCGATTGCTTTGCGCGTCAAGCCGCGAGTATTCGCTGAACAAGGAAGCAAGATCGGCTTCCTTTATGCCCTTACCGCTGTCGCGCACTTCGATATGTAATAAAAATGCGTCCTCGACGTTTTCGCCGCGGAGATTAAATTCAACAAATCCGCGTTCGGTATATTTTACGGCGTTGGAAAGCAGATTTATCATGATTTGATGCAAGCGAAGCGCGTCGCCGACAAGGATTTCCGGCAATTTGGCCATATTACAGCGAAACGCAAGCCCCTTCTCCTCCGCTTGTATGCGAATGATATTGCAAACGCCGCTTACGAGATGTTCGGGGCTGTAATCGTCTTCGATAATTTCCAGCTTGCCGCTTTCGATTTTAGAAAAATCCAGTACATCGTTTACGATCGACAAGAGTGTTTGTCCCGCTTGATTGATATTTTCGACATGGGTTCGCGCCGCGCCGTGCATATCCTCACGCAAAGCCAGCTTGCTCATGCCCAAAATAGCGTTCATTGGGGTGCGAAGCTCGTGGCTCATTTTTGCGACAAAATCCCTGAGCCGCTTTTTTTCTGCAAGCGAATCCTGTTCACGTTGTTTTAACTGCGCAATCATATCGTTAAATGCTTCCGAGAATGCGCCCAAAAAGTCAACGCGCTGGTTGTAATTGCCTTTTGCGACCGTTTGCGCTTGCCAAGTAAGATGCCGAAGTGACGCGTGCAAATTTTTCAGCGGCGCGGCCAAATGGTTTGACGGTGGGGGCAACTCGTAATCAAGTTCGCCCTCAGACAAACGAAGCGACAACTCCCTAATTTCGCCGATCATTTGCCCAAAATAAATAAGACCTTTTCCAAGATCTCGAAAATCTTCCGGCAAGGCGTCGACGTCAAGCGACGCACCGGAAGGGGCGTAAATAATGTCGCGCAAGTATTCAAACAGCAGATCGGGGGGATTTTTTTTAAGCATTGCAAATAAACCTGCAGGTTCTGTCGCCGTTTGCCCAGCAGTCGATTTCGCGAACGGTGTACGGAGTGCCGGTATATGCCTCTAAAATCGCGGAAATAAAGCCCTCGTCATAGTTGCAAACGACTTTGCCCGAGATGGGCAAGCCGCTGCAATCCAGATCTTCACCGACGGTAAGTACGATCTCTTTCGCGTCCTCGCTTACGGACTCGAGGCGCAACATGCCGATTTTAAGTTCGGAAAGCACTTGTTGGAGGGCGGCAATAAAATTATCAAAATCCGGCGTAAGGTCGAGTTTGTTTTTGGCAAGCTCGCGCCCGGCGATATATCCGGCCTCGCGGAAAATTTCATTTGCGGCCTCCATGCCATATCTTTGCTCAAGCACATCGCGCATAGTAAACTGCATCAGGCGATACACAATTACGGGCATTCCCTCACCCAAATTGCCGCGCCCGATATTAATGTCTCCAAGCCCCAGCCAGGTGAACCCTTCGCGTTCCGCATTATGCAAAAATATATTTTCCATATGTATGCACCTCCATTTGTGAATTTTATAATTTCGAGTTGTAAGGAACTGTTGTCATAAAAATGATATAATCGGTAAAAACAAAGATTGTCAATTGACGTCATTGCAACTTCATTATATCAGTCCGACCAATAAGTTTCCACCGGTCGCATTGGCAGAACTCGAAGCCACCTACAAAGCCATGCTGAGGGAAAACCTCGGCTAAAAAATTAGTTAGGAGTTGATGAAGATGATAAAAGCATTCCAAGGACATTTTCAAGAGGGGCGTTTCGTGTCCCCGCAAACCGCCGCAATCCCTGAATATGTGGAAGTCTTTATTGTCGTTACGGATAAAACCGTACCCGCAACACAGGCAAATTTGAACACCCAACGGCAAGCCATAGAGGAATTCACACGCACATTTACCGGCAATGAATCGTTAGGTGATGCCATTAGCAAAATCACCTCTCAAAATCAAGGTGCAAAAAAGAATCCGCGCATCCTTCGTGATTATGAACCTAATAAACCCAGCTTGTTGGGATGCATGGAAGGTCTCGTTAAAATACCGGATGATTTTGACGAGCCGTTAGAAGAAATGAAGGAGTATATGTACTAATGAAATATCTTTTGGACACCCATGTGCTTTTGTTGACAATGCTTGAACCCGGCAAGCTGTCCCGATCGGCGCAAAAAATTGTCACAGATGCAAGCATTCCCAAATTCATTAGCATTTCATCTATCTGGGAAATCGCTATCAAGAACCGTATCGGCAAATTACCGCTGTCTATGGGGATTGATGGGGTATTCGATACCCTTGATGCAAGTGCCGTAGGCATTATGGGTATCGACCGACAACACATCGAAATTTACACTTCGTTGCCACTGTTGCACCGTGACCCATTCGATGGAATCATCGTCGCCACCGCCATGCTGGAAAAAATGACAATCGTCACAGCAGATGAAAACATCCAAAAATATGACGTGCCTTGGACTTGGTAATAACTGAATGGGGCGTGTTGCCACTACGCAAGCGGCACGCTTTTTGGTCAAATTTCAGCTTGTTTCCGCCGCTTGTTTTTACGATTTTACGTCGCACCGATTTTTCCGTACGCAAAAATGCAACACTTGCAGTCGCCGTGCAAGCATGGTAAAATATGTACAGTCGGTAGAGATAAGAAGGTCGATGCAAAAGAAATAAAAAAAGCGCAAGGCCCATGACGGTGCGGAAACACCTCATGGGGAGTGTAAGTGATCCATAACCATCACCTACAAACACAGGGAATACCTGCCCATTGCAACCTCAGTATACTAAATCCTCGTCTTCCATACAAGGCGGCGTTGTATTTATGCGGGGGAA
>WRHA01000353.1 GCA_009783395.1 Defluviitaleaceae bacterium | reverse complement strand
GAAAAGATTCAGCTTGCCCCGTGATGTGAAGACATGGCCGTGCCGACCGTTGCGGGCGGGCATAACGCAATCGAAAAAATCCACGCCGCGTTCGATTGACTCAAGCAAATTTTCCGGCGTGCCGACCCCCATCAAATATGTCGGCTTATTTTGCGGCAAGTGCGGAACGGTTTCATCCAAAATGCGATACATATCCTCGGCGGGTTCGCCGACGGCAAGGCCGCCGAGTGCGTAACCGTCGAGATCGAGCTGTGCGATTTCCTTCGCGTGTTCAACGCGAATATCCGCGAAAACGCCGCCTTGATTAATGCCGAAAAGCAACTGTTTCGAACCGCTTGCCTCGTTCAGCTCGCGTATTTTTGCCGTGCTTCTGTGGAGCCACCGCGTTGTTCGGGCAACGGAATCGTTCATATACTCCCGCGTCGCAGGAAACGGTGCGCATTCGTCGAACGCCATCGCAATCGTCGACCCAAGGGCTGCTTGAATTTCCATGCTTTCCTCCGGCCCCATAAAAATTTTGCGCCCGTCGATATGCGACGAAAAATAAACGCCCTCTTCCTTAATGGACGGCCCCAGCGAAAACACCTGAAACCCACCCGAATCCGTTAAAATCGGCCCGTCCCAGGCCATAAATTTTCGCAACCCGCCCATGTGGCGAACAATATCCTCGCCGGGGCGCAGATGTAAATGATATGTATTGCAAAGTGCGACGCCGCATCCTGCCGCACGCAAATCCGCCGCCGAAAGCGCGCCTTTTATCGCCGCCGCCGTCGCCACGTTCATAAAAACCGGCGTATGGATTTCTCCGTGCGGCGTGTGCAAAATCGCCCGTTTGGCAAGTCCGTCACGCGCAATTATTTTATACATTCGGGATATCCGTCCGGCCATAATCGCGCCCGCACCTCCGGGTGAAATTGGAAATGGATCGCCGACCTCGCACCGTAAAGCGGCGTTTCCTCCCCCATAAGCCGCTCAACCTCGTCGATACTCAGCAAAAACACCCTGTCGAGTGTTTCTTCGCCGCCCTCGGCGCCGGTGATCAAATTGTCGCTGTTTGCAATAATCACCTCGGCAATTCGCGACTGTTCTTCCGCGTCAAAATGTTCGTAAAAAAAACCGTGATTCAAAAACTCACGAATATCGCTATGCTCCCACGTTGTCGCGCTTTCGCTAAACTCCCCTGTGCTCCAAATGTATTCGCTCAAAACCAAGGCTCTGTCGCCCCGCACATCAAGCACAATCCAATTCATTTCTATTTCATAACCAAGAGAGCCAAACCATCCGGATCGACCAAGTTGAATCAATTCTCCGATTTTTTCGGAAACCTCTTCTTCGACATTATCTTCCCTTTCCCCCTGCTGAAACGCATCGAAATTAATCTCTGCCCGGAAGTCGTGTTCCTCGGGCAAAGCAGGCAAAGTATCCGTCGCATCGCTTCCGCACGCGACGAAAAGCAACACCGCTGCCACAGCCCATACGCTACTCAGCCTCCGTGGCATCGTTCGTTTCCTCCGTTTCCTCCGTTTCCTCCGCAAAAATGTCAGCCAAATTTATTTCAAGCCCTTCAAAAATGTTGCTTGAAATTGTTTCGTGCGCTTCTGCAAAGTCCCGCGGCACAAGCTTGCCGTCCTCAAGCACAAATGTCTCAATGGTTTCGCTCACGGGGTCAACAAGCCAAAATTCTCGCACGCCGGCCTGTTCATATTTAAGAAATTTTATGCGGCGGTCGCGCTTGCTTGTTGAAGGAGAAAGCACCTCGACTACAAGATCGGGCGCACCGGCACATGCCTTGCCGTCGGAAATTTTTTTCGGGTCGCAGATAACAACGACATCGGGCTGAACAACCGTATCGTCAAGCCCTTTTGGGTTTAAGCGTACGTCGAAGGGTGAAACGATGGGTCTGCCCCTTCGACCCTTGAAAAAGGCTTTAAACTCGCCGAATATCTCGCCGACAATATGTTGATGCGAAACCGTCGGTGCAGACATCGCATAAATAACGCCGTCGATAAGCTCGCAACGCTCCGCATCCGCCCCCCATGAATAATAATCCGTATACGTGTACCGCAGTTTTCGCTTTGCCTCCATTTTTACCGCCAATGCCGACATTTCCTCATCTCCTCGTTTTGGCTAAAACCACCCGCGTAATACTTCAAGCCCCGCCGCAACTTCCTTTTTAACATCGGCGGGGTTCTTCAGCGCGCCCTCAATGCTTATCTTGTTGTTGTATCCCGATTTTTTTACGGTTTGCACAAATTCATCATACGTGCCGGCGGGGTCATCGGGCGAAGGCACCAAGCGGCCTGTTGGATATGCCGTGTGCAAATGCCACATGTGCGCGGGATATTTTGCAACATCCTCGTAAGTTTGATTTTCCATAGCGACATGGTAGCTGTCAATCATTGTTCCCACATTTTTAAGGCCGAATGTAAGCTCAACCGCTTCGCCGTAACTGTTTATGATATTTGTCTCAGTAGAATTAAGCGGCTCGACAGAAATTTTTATATTGTTCTGCACGGCGTAAACATCCATGAGTTCGGCGATTAGGCGTAAATTTGCCCAAATGCTTTCCCGTGTCGCACCCTCGGGAATTTTTCGCGCACCGCCGTTGCCGAAAACGAGAGTTTCAATGCCAAGCCCTGCCGCGAGCGGCATCATTCTCTCAAGATATGACATGACTTCATTTGCCGCCATGCCGGGCCCGACGATTTTTATCCCGGGCGGGAAAAATAAATTACATGCCAAGCACGGAATCGTGCGCAATTCCTTTTTCAAATCCGCAATCTCGTCACGCGACAGTGCAGACAATTCGGAAAACGGCAGCTCGATGTAATCGAACCCCGCTTCAACCACCGCTTCAAAAAGTGCGCGATCCTCTTCGTCGCCGTTCAAAAATTTCAAATCCATACAATATCCGTATCTCATAAAAAATCACTCCCCTGCTGTATTGCCGAAATTATATCACGAAAATGAAAAAATCCCCACCGAAAACAATCCGGGCGGGGATTTACATATGTACGTTTATATGCGTCTTTAGTTTGGGGAGATGTTTGTCAGGTTTTGCTCTTTTCCCCCTTTCGCTTTAATTCATTATATATGTATGTAGTGCGGGAAATTTGTTGCAAGTCCGACCGAAATTTATACTCGCATCGCAAACTGCCGCTGAACGTTTCTATCCACGGTTTTTTTCGCGAGGGCCTCGCGCTTGTCATACAGTTTTTTACCCTTTGCGAGGGCGATGTCGATTTTTACATACGAGCGAGAAAAATAGGCGCGAACGGGTACAATAGTGTAACCCTCTTGCGTCACACCTGCTCTGAGGCGATTTATTTCGCGGCGGTTTAAAAGCAAACGGCGGCGACGCACGGGGTCGCCGTTAAAAATATTGCCGTGCGAATAGGGCGAAATATGCATCCCGTCGATAAATGCCGAACCGCCCTCTATGCGTATATACGCCTCTTTTATATTGCATCGACCCGCACGCATGGATTTAACTTCCGTGCCGGTAAGCGAGACGCCGGCTTGAAAAGTTTCTTCAATAAAATAATCGTGGTACGCCTTTTTGTTTTGCGAAATAAGCCGATCCGTTTTTTCTTTCATAGTTAGTCTCGCCCTTTCTGTTGTGTTAGATTATACACCAACACTCGCAAAATCAAAAATCGAGAGGAAAATTTGATGTTTGGCAGAATAAAAAAATTCAACGCGGAGCGAAGAGGGTACCGATTTTTTCAAATCGGATTCTTCGCTCTGCTCGCGCTGTTTGCCGTGACCGTTTATGTAAATTACGACTACTGGATCTTTAAAATTCTAATCGCAAACAATTACTACTGCACCAACACCCTCGATGAGTTTTATTCGATGCACATTAGTGAAGAAAACCGACGCAGTTTTTTTCGCGATTTCGACCGCGTAGTAATATCGTCGGTGACACATCAGCTTACGGAAATAAACAACGACCGCTACACCTATCTTTACGCGCCGCAAGAGCTTAGCGCGTCAATCGACGCAAACCGTGCGGCGGCAAGGCGTGCGGAGGTTTTCGCACTCGACGACGAAACGGTTTACATGTTTTTGCCTAACATATCCATTGCAACACAACGCTTCGTTCGAGAGCATCGCGATTATTTGGCCGGGTATCCGACACTGATCCTTGATCTTCGCGGAAATTGGGGCGGATTCATCCCCTCGTTTCACGCCATTGCAAATATGTTTGTGCCGCACGGCGAGGTTTTATGCCGTCAGGAAGCGCGACTTTTCACGCATGTAACAACCTCTCGCGGCGATGCGTTTTTCGACTTCGAGCGAGTTATAATCCTGCAAAACCGCCGAACCGCCTCCGCGGCAGAAAGCCTTATCCTGGCGATAACCACCCACGTCCCGGAAGCCATAACCGTCGGCGAAACAACCTTCGGCAAGGGAATAGGGCAAGTCACGATTCCGCTAACAGGCGGATATGCCCTACGCGCAACAACCCTGCGCGTACTCGGCCCCGACGGCCAAAGCATAAATCGTACAGGAATCGCGCCCGATATTGAATTCGACTTCGACAGCGCGGAACCGGATTACCTGTTAAATCCGCACAATATCAATCGAGTGAATACAAAATGATACCGACGCCCCCGGGGGATTTGTTGTTATGCGAATGGTGTGCCACTTTTCGACTTCGACACGGCTTAGGACGTAGTGGAGTGTAAAGTCCGTTTCTTTCTGAACGACGGTGTTTCCGCGCCAATCATAACCCGGAATGCCCTGAAGCATAAAAATTGTGCCGAGCGGTGCAGGTTCGTCCAATTGAATGCATACCGAAACCTTGTAGCTGTTGCCGGGGAGCAGCTTGAAGTTTTCGATGCAAATGTCAATGCCGTCCCAGTCTTTTACACGATTGCTTGCTTGGATAGCGTTGGCTCCGTTGTGCTTAAACACGCGCACGCTCAAATCGCCGTTTCGCAAAATGTTCGCATTCGGGCCGTTTTCGTCATACAAGTCCACGATAGTCGGCGTGATGTTTTCATCCTCGGCAAGCGAGTAAATTACTTTGCGCGGGTCAATTTCGTCGACCATGCCTGTGTCATGCCGCGTAATAACTATATCGTCGATGTAAATATCCATGTCCGGCTCTGTCGAACCCCATGAAATCGCGTGAACCGTGAAGGTGGCGTTCAAATCTTTTTCTTCAACGATGTAGGATATTGCAAAAATCGGTTGCGGCGACGGGTGGTGTGTCAAATGCGGCGAATGCCCTTCGCTAACGCAAAAAAGAGCAACGCTCCACTTGGGACTCGAAGGCGGGTTTTCGCCAATGCGTCCCGTAATAGTAAGCCTATCGCCCGGAAGCAAACCTTCTATGCTTTGCAGTTTGATATAAATGCCGGCCTCGCGGTTTTCGCGTTCGGTAATTTGAAGGGATTTAATGTCTTCAATGTCTGCGATATTAAAATTCGCCGCCGCGTCGTGCCGGATGGTTATAAAATCGTCTTCGATAAATTTTCCTGCGGTATAGTTTTTATATCTTTCTTGGAAGTCGTATATAATTTGCACATTTACCCTCCCTTCAAATATTCCCCGATCTCCTCGCCCATCTTTTCAAAATCGCTGTGCAACAGATGCGCAGCAATATCGCCCAAAAACGTCTTTGTTTCCTTGCTCCAGTTAGATTTGTTTAAACCTTCAAGCGTGGCACGCACGACTTTTTTATCGTATTTGTCGCAAGCGGCTTGGATTTTTTTCAGGCCTTCGTGCAGCTTTTTTGTGTTCTCCTTGCCCGTAAACTCAGTTTCTTCTTTAGGAGAAAGCTCCGTCACAACGTCACGCAAATCCTCGATGAATTTTTTTGTTTGTTCGAGAATAAGCTCGGCGGATTTGTCTCGGCCGGCCTGCTCGAGGCTGCCCGCAATGCCGGAGAGCTGTGTTCTTCCGACGTTTGCGAGCGCGGATTTTAATCCGTGCGTGTTAATCGTGTAAAGCTTGTATTCTTCGTCGCCCCAGTTCTCGTTGTGAAGCAGTACATCAAGAATGCTGATCGAGCGTTCTGCGTCGCGCAAGAAGGAGTCGACAAGCGCGCCGGAAAGGTCAACCTGGTTTGGTGAAGAAGCTTTAGCGGAGGCGAGAACCTCGGGCGATTGTTTGTCGCGAATCAAGGTCATAAGGTAGCCGTTCATTTTAGTAACGTCGATGGGTTTTGAAATAAAGCCCGCAAAGCCGTTGGCCATGAAAAGGTCGGCCTGCCCGATAATCGTATTTGCGGTAAGCGCGACAATGGGTTCGTTATAACCTCTGTCGCGCAACATTTTTGCGGTTTCAATGCCGTCTAAATCCGGCATCATATGATCCATGAAGATAATATCGTAGGTCTTGCCCTCTTTAACCATGTGCAGTGCCTCAAATCCACTGGTTGCCGTGTCAACGGTAAGCCCATAGGGAACAAGAAGCCCTTTGGCAACGAATAAATTACTCTCGACGTCATCAACAACAAGCACCTTGCCATATGGCATATGCTCATATGTGAAGTGATGCCGCTTGTGAAAAGCGCGCTGTGAAAGCTGGAAGTTTTGCAAATTCTCGACGATGTCCGGACCGAGGGTTTGCTGGCTTCCAGACTTTTGCGGCAAGCGTATAAAGAACGTGGTACCTATGCCGACCTCGGATTCGGCCGTAATATCACCGCTCATCATTTCAATCATCTTGTTTGCGATGTTCATGCCGAGGCCGGTGCCTTCGATCATGCGGTTTTTTTCCTCGTTAAAGCGCACGTATTCGCTTTCAAAAAGCGAATCGATTTGATCTTTTGTCATGCCCTGCCCCGTGTCTTGCAGTTCAACCAAAAGGGACATATCGTCACCCGCACCATGCTCCACCGAAATCGAAAGTTTGACCTCGCCCTCGCGGGTGTATTTAAATGCATTTGACAGAAGGTTGTTTAAAACCTGTTTAATGCGAAGCTCGTCGCCGATCAGTATTTGCGGAATATCCTCGTCAACCATCAGGTTGAAGTTGATAGGCTTGCTTCCGATGTGCATCATATTCAGCTGCACCGTATCAAAAATCATGCTGGCGATTTCATACGGTTTGTTTTGGATCCTCATTTTGCCGGCTTCGACCTTTGAGAGGTCTAAAATATCATTGATAATCGAAAGCAAAATTTTTGAGGATGAGTGGATTTGTAAAAAGGCTTCCTCTGTTTCGGCGGGATGCTCTTTTCCGAGAAGCTGTATATCCGCCACACCCATAATGGAGTTAAGCGGCGTCCGTATTTCGTGCGACATGCGGGCGAGGAATTGGCTTTTTGCACGCGATTCCTCTTCGGCGAGTTCTTTGCTTTTTAGCTCGGACAGTATTCTGTTGCGCTCGCGCAAGTCGCTCATAAAGCAGGCGATAGCCGGACGCCCCTGGTAGTCGATGTAGTTCATCGTAACTTCGCACGGGATAATTTCATCGGTCAAGGAGTGCTTGTGGTCGAATTCGAAGCGGGTCGGCTCGGATATGCCAATCCAGTCCAGCGATTTCGGCAACTTGCCCGGCGGAAAAATGTCGCGATAGCGCATATACGCGTCGACTTTATTTTCAAAACCGAACAGCTCGACGGCCTTGTTATTGCAGTCAATGGCGGTAAGATTTTCGCGAACGAGGAAGCACGCTATCGGCGTGTGGTTAAGCATAATCTGGTTTCGCATGTCGGCCTCTCGCGCCGCCTCCATCGCCTTGGTAATGCTTGTCATATCAAAGAAATATGCCATAACCTGCGGCAAAGAATTGCGCACTATGCGTACAAGCTGTATCTCGCAAGGCAATTTTTTTCCGTCGGTACGGGTAAAGTCCCACTCGTATCGAAACATTCCATCTTCGAGGGCTTGCTGGAGGTAAACCGGGTGGATGTGATCGCCCGCCCACTCATCCTTCACACGAGTAAGGAAGGAATTTTTATCGACGAAGCCGAACATTTCATAAACATGGCGATTGCAGTCGATGATTTGATGCTGTTCGTCCCACATTTCCATGCCGACGGGCGAATTATCCCAAAACGCCTGTGCCATTTCGCGAGCTTCGCGGGCGCGCTCCTCGGCTGCATAAATATCCGTCAGGTCACGCGAGTAGACAATTATTACATCTTCGTCTTCATGTTTTGTACACAAAAAAGAGGCTTCGGTGTGCATGAGCGAGCCGTCAATTTTTTGACGCATAAATTCATGCTTCGAATAGCCTGTGTCGATTGCTTCCTTTATATAGTCTCGGATTAATTTTTTCGAGGATCGTCCGTTTGGCTGAATCGGTGGCATAAGCCGCATAAAATTTTCGAGATAATGGGATTTATCAACAAAGCCGAACATTTTAACGGCCTCCATGTTGCAGTCAACAACATCCAGATTGCTGTTAAAAAAGGTTATTTCCATAGGGGTTGAGTTAAGCATCAAATGACCGCGAACCTCGTCAAGATTACGCTCTTTTGCGTGCGCAATAATAATTCCGTCTTTAAGCCGCTTTGTGTTCATCGTCAGCGTAATTTTTTCGGTGCTGCCGAATTTTACACACATATATGTAAATGCCGTCGCCGAGCTTGCGATATTTTTTTTAAGTCCGTCGTCATTAAAAAATGCCAAAGTGTCGGCGCGGGAAGGCGCACCAATCAAACCCATCAGTTCATGGTTGCAGTCGAAGGGTTCGCACTCGGCGTTAAAGCATATGCACGGTGCCGGAATAGCGTTAAAAAATTCCCGAAAACTAACATCGATAACGTTGATACTCATAATAATCCCAACCTTTTAACCTCAATGTCGGTAATATAAAAAGGTACGGATGCTCCCCATGCGTTTGTTGTTATCCGAACAGTTTTCCACTTCTCAACCTCAGCATATGAAAGCGTGTGGACAAGTTTAAATTCTTTTTTGTTTTTCATGCTCGTACTGCCGCGCCAAGAGTATCCGGGGACACCCATCAAGGTTATGCGCGCATCTTTCGGTGCGTCCCCCGTCAGTTGCCCCTTTGCGACAATTTGATACATATTGCCGGTGAGAAGATTAAGCGAGGCCAGGTTTACATCCACGCCGTCCCACTCTTTACCGCGCTCGCTCAGAAAAATATTTTTTTCGCCGTCGCTCTCAGAAATTGTTACAACGGGGGTGCCGGACTGAGTTAGTATACCCGTCCCAAACGAGTTTTCTGCGTAGCGTCCAAGCCGGAGATTTTTGTCTGTATCCAGGGAATAGACGAGAGTGCGCGGGTCTTCTTCGATGGAGGCATTGTTGCTGTCGCGCAAAATTAAAATACTGTCGACATAGATGTCCATAACGGGGTTGACCGCACCCCAGCGAGTTGTTTGCACCATGACAAGGCTGTTAAGATCCGCACTGCCCAAAAGATGGCTTAGCGCGAACAAGATTTTCGGCGATGCTTGCTGGGCAAGTTGACATTCCTCGGCGCGTCTTGTTTCCGACTCTTCGATGATAAGGGCGACGCCCCAGCTTCCCGGTGCAGATTCCCTCGGGATGCGACCGGTTACGGTAATTCTGTCGCCGGCGCGAAGGTTGGGCAGCTCTTTCAGATCGATTCCCAGCCCCGAGATCCGGTCTTGGCGATCTTTTATCAAGATGGTTTTTATGTCATCAACAACGCTGATTGCCAAAGTCGGACGCTGGTTTCCCACCGTCACGAGTAAATTCGATGAGTTTAAATCGAGCGTGTCAATCTCTTGTTGCAGATCAAACAGAACCTCCATATGTGTACCTCATTAATGTTTTATATCACGAATTGTCATCTGCACGCTTCTGAAGGTTTCGTGTATCTCGTTGAAAATTTCGGCGATTTTTGGGTCGAAATGCCTTCCGGCATCCTTCATTATAATTGCAACGGCTTTTTCGTGGGGGAACACGGGCTTGTACGGCCGCTCGGAGATAAGCGCGTCGTAAACATCGGCAACTGCCATTATGCGTCCCTCAATCGGGATTTCAAGCTCCTTTAACCCGTAGGGGTATCCGCTTCCGTCCCAGCGTTCGTGGTGGGCTACGGCAAATGCGCGGGCATGGAGCAAGAATTCATCGTCGTCGCCCACGGCAGTGCGCTTTATTACACGGTCGATGATGGCGGCACCTTTTGAGGCATGATTTTTTATGTGGTCGAATTCCTCGTCGGTAAGCTTGCCCGGTTTGTTTAAAATGGTATCGGAAACGGCGATTTTGCCGACATCATGGAGTGTCGCGCTTATTCCTACCATTTCCAAATCCCAGCCATTTATTTCGTCGGCGTAAAGGCCTTGTTCTTGCATCTCTCGCAGAAGCACTTTTACATATTCTGTTGTGCGCGTGATGTGACCGCCTGTGCCGGAGTCGCGGTCTTCAACGACCTCTGCCAGAATGGATATCATGTTTTGATGGTTCATTTCGAGCTTTTTTGTTTGCTCGCGAACGAGCTGGTTTATGTCAATGTGCAGTTTTACACGGTTTAGCAAAACCGGGGTGGAAAACGGTTTTGCAATAAAGTCAACAACGCCGCTGTCAAAGCCTCGCGATTCGACGTCGGGGTCGCTCAGCCCTGTTAGAAAGATGACGGGGATGTCTTTGTAATCTTTTTCGGCTTTAAGTATTTCAAGCACCTGAAATCCGTCCATTTCGGGCATCGCAATGTCCAAAAGAATCAGGTTTGGCTTTATTTTTTTCAATATGGCAAAAAGACGAGCCCCGGAGGGTATCGTCATCACGTCATATATATCTTCTAATGATTCTTCGGCTTTTGAAAGGTTTGTATCGTTGTCGTCGACAACAAAAATGGTTTTTCTCATCCCGGCCTCCGAATAAAAAAATAGGCGAACCGCAAAAAATATGTCTTATAAACGTAACATATTTCATGGCGGGGGTCAATTACAACCTAT
This sequence comes from Defluviitaleaceae bacterium, assembly GCA_009783395.1. Classification (GTDB taxonomy): domain Bacteria; phylum Bacillota; class Clostridia; order Lachnospirales; family WQUN01; genus WQVC01. The sequence continues at coordinate 1,407 of WRHA01000353.1, read as the reverse complement.
GCTTAATTTTATGCTCCAAGATGTCTAAAATCAGTTTTTCCTGCCTGTCTTGCATGTCTTTGAAGTCGAAGCTGAAGCCCTGGTCGTAGTGGTACGAGCGGGTTGTTGTGTTTGGCTGGTTTCGGATCAAAATTGCGGGAATCATGTAAATATTGTCTTTAAGCGTAAATTCCAGCGTAAATGCCGTACCCAAAGGCTCGGTGAGATTATAATCGGAAAAAATCCGCACTCCGCTCTTGCTTATGTCGTCGGTAAGAGCCTCGCAAACCCATCCGCCCGCATAAAGCATACTGGGGTCGTCAATAAAATTGTGCAGGGTTATTTTCATATTGAGTTGAATACGGAAATCGATGCGCTGTTTTGTTTCCTTAATCGGGGTGATTACCTTAAGCTCAATCGATTCCTGGATTGCGTCGCGCTTGGTGCTTAATCCCATAAGCAGCGACGTGAAGTTCCAAAAACTCCCGTTGTGAAAAAACTCTGTTTCGGGTTCCATTTCGGCATAATAATCGGCGTTTCGTGCAATTTCCGGGCAAAAGACTTTATAGGCCAAATGATCAATGTTTCCGTCAAAAGTGCCCTCGATTGTCGTGGTTTCATCAAATTTGAAGCTAAATTTTGTGCCTCGCGGAACTTGGTGGATGTACAATTCGATCGCCTCCCCTGGATTGCATGTAGGGGTATTTTATACAAAATCCGCGCTTAGGGCAAGAGCGGGAATTTTTTCAAATGTGAACGTGTGTACCTCCGGGCGAAGCATTAAAAAGCACGCCAAGCGTGCATTGGACACCGTGGACGTCTTCGAGTTATTGGGGTGTTCGTCTCGAAGCCGGATGCAGTTTCCTAGCCTATAAAAAAAAGCCTGTGACCGATTTAAAACCGATCGCAGGCTTTTTTTAGTGGTGCTTTATTGAGGTTACATAGGGGTGAAAAACGAGTCTATAGCACGACTGCCGGGAACTGTCCTGCCGCTTGCATCGATAATTTCTGTAAATATGGATACTACAGCTCCCCTGGGTACTCTTGCCGGAAGCAACCGTGCCGGTATATCCCAATGACCGTTTACGTGAACTTGTGCTGTGCCGGAAAATATCTCCACACTCGGCCCTGTTGTGCCGTAGACTATCGACCAACGAATCCGCAAATTAGTCGGTATCCGTAACGGCAACATCGCCGGAATCCATGATGTAACCTAAAGGATCGCGCAGCTCCCATATAACATCCAAATCGGTAAATTGTCCCGGAAAATGGGTTGCGGTAATATTTCCTAAAACATTGAACAGGTTGTTATCCAAAACCGATGTTTGGCTTAAGAACCTGTCTTCAATAATTTCACGTTGCCCCGGCACAGAATGGCGTTTTCACAGCTTTTCGTCGGCGACGACGCGTACCCAATGCGGTACGTTA
>WRHA01000352.1 GCA_009783395.1 Defluviitaleaceae bacterium | reverse complement strand
GCTTTAGTTTTTTTACCAGTAAACCCATTCCAGACGGCTTTCACATATGGAGTGGCGGTGTTAGTCCACCAATTTTTAATATGTGGAGTAGCGGCATCTATTAATAATGGGATTACTTCCCGCAGTGTTTCACCTACCGATTTTATCAGTTCATCTGCCATTTGCTCTTTAAAACTTTTATTTTCGGGCAAAGGGTAGTCATCATGTTGTGGTGGATAATCATCTTCTCTTTCCACTTTAATAAACTCCGCCTGCCCAGCAAGTTGATTATTACCATCTAATAAAGAACCTCTAACGGCACCAGTTGTATTTTTCGAAGGCGCAAGGTGCGTTCCTTCTTTTTTAACAACTCTGTATAATTCCTCAGTCTGATAATTTTGTTTCATCATTACCCCCTTGTGAATATCCGTGGGAGAATTCAATCCCAAAGGAATGTCCTTATTATACGGCAGTTTGGGTAATTTGCACACCCCTTACGCGGCAAAGGCGAGGTTTCCTTAAATTGTATCCATCTCGGTCGAGTTATTTCTAAAAATTTTAACCGCGCTATTTTATCGTGAAAACGGTCAAGCGCGACAGGGTCTGTTTTTGCACGGTCAAATTCCTTCCAAAGCCCGTCCATGAAAAGAGGGTTAATCAGTTTTTCGATGTTGTCCTCGCTTGTGTAATGCGCCCCAAGTTCCCTACGCTTGGTTTTATCCATAACCCCTTGGAACATCGCACCGAAAATCGCCGGGCTGATTGTAGACCAATCGAAATTTTCGCGGCACTCTAACAATATTTTGCGTGTTTTTGCGTCAAAGTCGGCGCGAGGCAAGTGCCGCTCGAACAGCCCACCATTTATATAGCGGAACTTTTTCAACTCATCAGAAAGCAATTTTTTCTTTGCGCGGATTTCGTCCGGCATATTCAGCACTTCAAATAAATCGGACAAGCGGTGCGAAAGGTCGCTACCGTCCTCTTTTGAATTTTTTATGTAATTGTAGAAATTGCCCTTTGGGAAAATGCCTGTATCGCCCGCAAACAAGCAAAATAATAAACGCACCAAATAGACCTCTAAATCTTGACCTTCATAGCCGTGGTCTTTCAGTGCGTCATAGAGTTTCGCCATTTTTTCGGCGGCTTTTACGTTTACCTCAATTTGTACGCCCGCGTCACGCTCGGTTTCGTAACCCGCGATGTCTGCAAAGCGTTTGATATGTTTTCGCAAATCCTTTGTTTTGAAATTCCAGATTTCATTGGTGGAGCGTCGGCAAAGACGAATACTTTCAAAATCACATACCATCCATAAATCGGGAATTTCATCACTCGGTAGGTTCTGCATATAATTTTTGAGTTGTGCGAACGCTTCATCAAGGCTTTTTCCGCGACTTTTCATTTCGATGGCGATTTTGCTTTTCCAAACGTAATCAATATAGCCCGTTCTTCCCCCCAGAAGCGGTACTTTGTATTCAAAATTTCCGACTTCCATAGGCTCGTCCACACCAAAAACGCACAAAAAATCAAGCTGAAACCCTTGCGCTTCGGCTTCCTCGTTTTTTGCTTTCTGCCATTTCTTTGAAAATGCAATGGCATTGGCTTGTATGGTGTCCCACGAAAGCATTTTATTCCCCCACTGCCGAAATTTGTTATCGTATTGTAATTATACTCGAAATATAGCAAAAATCAAGGAAATCGCAGATAGCTTTCATTTTTTACATTGCCATATGCTATTGCATATGCTACCATATTCGCATGAGGTGGAGCAAATGAACATCACGATAAGCAAGCAAGCCAAAAAGTATTTGGATAAATGCGACAAGAAAACGTATAGCCGTCTAAAAGCCGCCATTGACGGATTGGCAACCTTTGACGGCGATATTGTTAAATTGCAAGGTCGCAAAGACGAATACAGACTCAAAAAACCGCCATACAGAATAATTTTCATTCATACGCCGGGGACAAACAATATTCATGTTAAAAATATTTATCCACGCGGGGACGCTTACAAGAAAGGGTGATTTTTATGACAGCAGAACAATTACAAGCAAAAATTCAAAACATTCCCGAAGTCGCGCCCGATGAAATTGATATACAAATGATAGCCGAATACGAAGAAGAAGGCTCGGACGAATCCACTTCATGGGAAGAATACAAATCCGAGCGCGTTTACAGCGGCAATATTTCGTTGCGTATACCAAAGGACTTGCATAAGACATTAGTGCAAATTGCAAAGGAACAGGGCGTAAGCCTTAATCAATATTGCCTTTACAAATTGGCACGATAGGATTTTGAATGGTGATTGCCGTCTGCGAAATGACGCGACAGCCGTTTTCATCGGAGAACCAGAGCGTAAACAAGAGGTATTGCGTGCCTCCGCAAGTTGAATTACTGACGTACTTGTCCGACATATCCGTAATTTCTACGGTTGTGTCGGACAATGTTATTTTGGATACATATTTTTGCACGATTTCGCGGGTTCTCTCGGGTTCGTTGATAAACGCTTCCGTGTCCTTGTTGAGCAGGGCGATAAGTTCCTCGCGGTTGATTTCTTTGTCGGCGGAGCGTTCGAGCGTCCGCAGGGTTTCAGTCAAGGCTTGTTTTTGGTTTTCCAATTCCTTTAATTTTTCGCGTGCCATTTCAGAATCAAGCCCGGCCATAAGGGCGTTCAATAAATTATTTGCCTTAGTGGTAACATCTACCAACTCTTTATTTATGGAGTTGGTTTTTTCGTTTTTGTCGCCGGCGGCGGCCGAAGCCGTTTCAATAATCCTGTCGCTGTCCGCTCGATAAATTCGGGATTGAGAAGTTCATGCTTCAAAATCGTAACCACTAAGGTTTCCAATTCGTTCGCGTTAATATTTTGAGCGTCACATGATTTTTTGTTGTGCTTGGCTGTGCATACATAGTATGGGGTCTTGTAGCCTTTCCCGCTTGTCCGGGTAACGCCGTGGAAAGCCGCTCCGCACTTCTCGCAACGGATAAGACCGCTTAACATATACTCCCGCCGGACGCAGTTTGGGTTGTCTGCACCGCCGGCCCACTCGCCGTAATATTTTGTTCGTTTCTTGTTCCAAGTGTATACGCCGATGTACCGCTCGTTTTCTAACAGGGTTTTAATGGCGTTCGCGCCGATGTCTCCGCCATACTTGCTCTTATATCCTTTTTCCCGGAGTTCCTCGACAATATACTTGTAGCCATGCCCGCCAACGTACAAACGAAAAATAGCTGGTCGTTTGCTTTGGAAACTGCTCGCCCATGCAACCGGGGCGGTGGGTTCGCACTTGCTACCCCGATTGCATCCTGCCGTCGAATCACAAAAGCCTTTGCCATTCGCGGCGATTATAGAGTATGCGGATTACACGAACTTCGCGTTTTGCATCATCAATTATGTAAAAAACATTGTAATTTTCCGCCGGCATCAGCCGCACACCAAGGGAAGCATATGGGTCATCTCTAACGACGGCATGGCGCGCGGGCATAACGTCAAGCGACAGCACTTGCTTCTTGATTGAAGAAAAGACACGCTGTGCCGATTCGGGTGCTTTGAAAACATCGTTGATGTAATCAAAAATGCCGTACAAGTCAAGAACGGCGGTGGTTTCGAGGATGACTTCGTACGCCGAGTTACGCTCCATCGAATCCGTACTCCTTTTGGATGGTGTCGAAAACTTCTTTGGCCGGACGACCGCCGCCTGCCTTCATTGCGGAAAGCCCCTCGTCAAGCAACCGATGCAGTTCCCTGCGGCCCGATAATTCCTCATAAGCGGTGTTTGACAGTAAAACAAGGTCGCCCGTGCCGTTTTTCGTAATGAAAACAGGCTCGTTATATGTGTTACAAAAAGTTGAAATTTCATTGTACTTGTTTCGCAAATCTGAACTTGGAAGAATCTTTGCCATAAAAATCGCCTCGGTTTTTGTGATACGCAAATAATATCAAAATTCTGATAATCAATCAATGCATTCGGAAAGGGGGTTCAAACCTTGTTTAACAAAGCAATCCACTCGACCATGCTGACATCCGATGTGGCGGACAGACTGTTTTCAAATATAATCGCCGTGAACGCGCCGGACCAATCTTTCCTTACGACCCTGCGCGCAATGCTTCATAGGCGGCTCTCTCAAAACGAAACAGTGCAAATTACTTGTACAAAAGTACGTCGCTCTGTGCAGGAATTTTCCTACGGAACGACTGCCGATTGTTTCAGTTGGATTCTGCCCGATGCACTTCGTCATTCGAATTCGTTGGAACATGGCATTCACATAGTCCATACAGCAGGTCCCGAGGCGGGTGAGAAAATGCTGGAGATTGTGCGTGCCAATGCAGGCATTCGTTATTTGAGCAATTTTACGCGACGTGACGATTTGCAGGTTTTCTATGCTCGCAAAGTCAAAGCACTGTTTTACACAGACGATGCGGAAAAAAATACGGTAATCTTCGCAGAGAAGTTGGAACTAAAACATTTCCACGCCCTGCAAATGATGATTCCGAAATATCTGCCGCAATTGTTTACCGATAGCCCGCTAACCGAAACGGAGATAAATTTACTTAAAAGCACCGGAAACCGGTCCGCTGACGAATACGAGCGGCTGATTGAGGATTTCGCCCGCGAGCTTGATATACGTGCGGAAATTATCCGCAGCAAGTTGGCGGGCTTTGAAACAGGCTTCGAGCGCGTAAAAGCCGACGAACTCCGAAATGAAATTGCCATTTGCCAAAACGAATACGCACTTCACTTTGAAAATATCATTGCAAGCGATGTGCAAATGGTGTATTGTGTGAGGTAAACTTGTATCGAAAAGGGGCGTTTTAATGGCAACCGTGAATTACACTCTGCGGATAGATGAAAGCGATAAGCAAAATGCGGAACAGGTATTCAAAGAGCTGGGCATGACTTTCTCAACCGGGATAAATGTTTATATAAAAACAGTTGGCCGTCAGTTGCGAATCCCTTTTGACTTGGCGTTGAATGAACCCGCTATGGCAACACCAAAAAATTCGCGAGCGGAAAAAGAAGACGCATTTATCGCATTAAGCGGCATTTTAGCCGGACACGAAGTTGATTTGGACAAAGAGCGCGAGGAAAGGATTTTGTCAAAATGAAGGTGTTGGTTGATACAAATGTCATTTTGGATTTCCTCCTCTCCCGAGAACCCAACGCAACGGATGCCGAAAAAATATTTGCGATGATTTCCAAAGAAGAAATTTCCGCTTTTACCACGGCAAGCAGCATTACTGACATTTATTACGTTACGGCAAAGCGGTTGGGTGACAATGCGGCGCGGCAAGCAATAAGGCAATTGCTTAAAATGTTTGGTGTCATTGCTGTTGACGGCAACGATTGCGCGAATGCCTTGAATCTGCCAATGGTTGATTTTGAAGATGCTTTAGTTGTAACATGTGCCGAAAAAGAGGATGTAGAGTACATTGTTACTAATGACAAAGAGTTTTCTCAAGTCGATTTAAAGTTCGCAAAAATAATCAGTGCGCAGAATTTTATCACAATTTATTCCCAAAGGAGACAGTGAGTGGGATTCCTCCGGCAATAGTATCGGAAGATACTATAATGAAATCCATAATGGAGCTGCTCAAGGGTGACGCCGTTAAATTTTTCGGAATAGATGCGCGAGTTGTTGCATCTGCGAGAACGGAATTGTCGAACATTCCGATACAGCGCAAAACCGATGACTGGCTACGGAAAACGGATGATGACTCATTTCTGCACTTTGAGTTTCAGCCCGATTACGACAAAAAATACATCGCTCGCTTTATGGTTTCCGGCGCAATTCTTCATTACAACACAGGAACGCCTGTGCGAACAATCGTGGTTTATTCGGCGGACATCAAGGAAACAATAACGACACTCGATGCCGGTGTGATAAAGTATAACGTGAAAGCGTTCTATATGTCCGCACTTGACGGCGACAAAACTTATGCCGATATAAAGGCACGGCTGGATGCAGGGGAATCTCTGACCAAGCAGGATTTAATGTCTATCGTGCTATTGCCAATGATGCAAAACAGCGTGGATAAATTCACCCGATTTGAGCAATCCATCCAACTTTCAAAAGATGTACCAACCAAAGACGAGCGAGTACAGATGCAAGAAATGATTAAATCGCTTGCAGATAAATTCGTAAAAGATACAGAAAAGCTGAAAAAATGAAAAAATGAAAAAATTAAAGGAGATGATTGACATGAGCAAAATTAATCAAATGATTGCAAACGACAAAGCTGTTGAAATCGCTAAAAACATGCTGAAGAAAGGTTTATCCACTGATGTTGTACTGGAAACAACGGGCTTAGATGAACCCACCATCTTAAACCTACAGGCAGAATTAGCAGCCGCATAAAAATTAAATCCAACCAAATCAGACCCCGCAAATTGTCCCAACGACAATCGGCGGGGTCTTTTATTGTTTCGCAATAATCGCGGATTTGTCCGCACAATTCCCTTTGTAATGGATAGTTTGTTAAAAACAGACGCTTCAAGCGGTTCGCTGAAGTAATAAAAAGTAAAAGCGAGGGAAGGCCTCCCCGGAAGCTGCGGGTCCCAGTCCTGAGTCATCACAGCAGGTTTCGCACGGGATTGCATGTCGGAAACGCCGATAACTTGAGGGTTTGCATCGCAAATTATTCAGGATTTGTATAGCTTCTCCGCAGGCACCCGGCATTTCCTGCAGACTATGCATAACACTCTCCTTGCCTTTTCGCAATGCAGCTTGAACTTATGACGGGTTGCCGAATCCTCATCAGCAAACGCAATATGATTATCCCGCACGTCGAAGAAAACCTCGGCCGCGGTGGCTTTGACGCAAAAGAAATTTTCCCCGCACACTGCCCGTCGTGTCTTGCGCAAACATTTATAAAGGAAACAACCGCAGATAAAGGGCGGATTATCCGCGTACTTCGTTGCGATAATGAGTTCTGCGAAGGTCAATTGCTACGTAAATTTGTCCATCATACTAATTTTTAAATATATTCGGTGATAAAACTTTTCATCTAACCACACGAGCAAACAATTTTAGGGCCATCCATATTTATAAAAAATACGGATTTAAGATAACCGAATTTTTCACAAGAACCATCCAAGGGTCAAAAATAGGTGTGTGTTCAATAAAACGTGAACCCGGTTTGACAGAAAATGTTGGACTATATTTCATGGATGATTTATTCTTGGACGTGAGGTGAAAAAATGATTGAACTCAAAGGAAAACACAACACAGCAAAGGTCTTCACCGATAACATTGAACCAAGCGCGATTCAGCAAATCGAGCATTTGCTTGACCAAGAATTTATCGCGGGCAGTAAAATCCGCATAATGCCCGATGTACACTTTGGTATGGGTTGCACAATCGGCACGACGATGACGATTACCGATAAAATCGTGCCGAATCTTGTGGGCGTGGACATTGGCTGCGGTATGAGAACTGTCGAACTCGGACGGGTGAATATTGATTTGGAAAAACTGGACGATGTTATCAAGAAGTATGTTCCGAGCGGTAGAAATACACACGAAGGCAGGGTTCGTCGCTTTGATAAAATAAAAGAATTGAATTGTTACCGTGAGCTTTCCGACGCAAGACGTTTGGAGAGAAGCATCGGAACACTCGGCGGCGGAAATCATTTTATTGAGCTTGGTCGTGATGAAGATGAGAGCATTTATCTTGTTATTCACTCGGGCAGCCGGAATCTCGGCAAACAGGTTGCGGAATATTATCAAAAATTTGCCTACGCACTGTTTTGCGGAAAAGATAAACTTTTGGAAGCGCAAGAAAAATTGATTGCCGAATATAAAGCCGCCGGGCGCAAATCTGAACTAACCGAAGCAATAAAAAAATTACGTGTGAGTCACAAAACTCACAAGACCGATGTTCCAAAAGACCTCGCGTATTTGACGGGAAAATACAAAGACGACTATATGCAGGACATGATGATTTGCCAAGAATATGCGATTATTAATCGTGAAACTATCGCCGACATCATTTTGGAAAAAATGCAAATCAAGCCGAAGGATAGCTTTGAAACCATCCACAATTACATTGACATTGAAAGTCTTATTTTAAGAAAAGGCGCGGTGTCGGCACGAAAGGGCGAGCGCATTTTAATTCCCATGAACATGCGCGACGGTAGTTTAATTTGCGTCGGCAAGGGCAACTCCGATTGGAATTTTTCCGCACCCCACGGCGCAGGCCGTATAATGAGCCGCACTGTTGCGAAAAACAGCATCAATTTTTCGGACTTTGAAAAATCTATGAAAGGCATTTTTTCGTCAACTGTAAACCGTAGCACTCTCGACGAAGCCCCATTTGCGTATAAACCTATGGATGAAATTATCGCGCACATCGGCGATACGGCGGAAATTAAAAAAATAATCAGACCGTTGTATAATTTTAAAGCGGCGGACTAAAAATTTTATGGAGGCGCACATGAAAAAAATTATCTCAACAAACAAAGCACCTGCGGCAATCGGCCCGTATTCCCAAGCGACCGTACATAACGGCGTGGCTTATGTTTCCGGGCAACTTCCCATCGACCCCACAACGGGAGAACTGTCCGTCGGTGATATTTCGGAGCAAACGAGGCTTGCAATGAGCAATTTGGAGGCCATCGTCGAGGCCGCAGGCAGCGGCATGGACAAAGTCTTGAAATGCACGATTTTGCTTACGGACATGGTGCATTTTGCACAAATGAACGAAGAGTATGCAAAATTCTTTCCGAGCGAACCGCCCGCGAGAATTTGCTATCAAGTAACCGCCCTGCCAAAAGGCGCGAGCGTTGAAATTGACTGCATTGCGGCGGTATGATTGCACGTCTTCCGGGGCGTGTAGCCACTTTTTGTTCAATCTCGGCCGCACAAAAAAATTGAGTCGTCTAGTGTCACTCGCCGACTCAATTTTGCATTTACGATAGCTTCGACCGCAAAAGTATGATATGTTAGCGTCGGAGGTGTTTCGAATGAATCATAAATTTATCCCGCTCGATAAACGCTCGAAGCGGGAACAAAAGGAGTACCACGCAACACAGCGCAGAGATTGGGGCATAATCGACCCCGCAACGCAAAAATCCGAAAACGCAAAAGCCTACAATCGCAAAAAATCCAAACAACGGTGGCTTGAACACGAACCCGGGTTTGGATTTTTTTATTGGAATCATGTACAATCGGCGTAGCAAAAATTTTACATAGGGGGCGATTAAAATAAAAATAATGTTCGTATGTTTGGGCAACATTTGCCGCTCGCCGATGGCGGAAGCGGTTTTTCGCCACATGGTTAAGCGGGAGGGGCTTGACGATAAAATTTTCGCAAGCTCGTGCGGCACAGCAAATTATCACACAGGAAAATCGCCGCACTCGGGAACGATGGCGATTTTGAATTCGCACGGCATTTCCCATGACGGGATAAAAGCCTCGACGCTCGAAAGGCGACATTTGCAGGAATACGACGGAATTGTTGCAATGGACGAAGAAAATTTGTCCGATATTATCCGCCTCAAAAATAAAAACTCAACGGCGTGGGTCAAATTGCTTTCCGATTTTTCGGACGGCAACTGGGTGTCCGTTCCCGACCCGTGGTATACGGGAGATTTCGAGCAAACATACGAGCTTGTCACGGAAGCCTGCGAAGGCTTGCTCCAAAATATCACAGGCTGAGAGTTGAAATGAAAAATCCGATAAAAAATCTATCCTCCGGCGGAATTATCGCCAATTACAAATGCCCGGCCGCTTGCGGGCATTGTTTGTATGGCTGTTCGCCCGATTCGGATGCGGGCTATATAGATGAAGGCACAGCCGCAAATATTTGCAAGCATTTGCGTCGTCTTGGCTGTCGAAGTTTACATATCGGCGGAGGCGAGCCGTTTTTAAGCACAGACGGCTTGATTACCCTTGCGAAAACAATCATCAAAAGCGGATTACATCTCGATTACATCGAAACAAACGCCGCATGGATTACCGACGACGACGACCGCAACCGCCAAATTTTAACCGCCGTTGTAAACGCCGGCGGCGAACATATCATGGTTTCCGCCGACCCGTTTCACGTCGAATTCATCCCGTTTTGGAAGCCGCAAAAGCTGGTTAATCTTCTGCGAAGCATGGGAATACCGCATTTTATATGGCAGGATCGGTATTTCCCCCTACTTGAAAAGCTCGACCCGCAAAAAAAATACAACCCGAAAGAGTTGCAAGACGCGCTTGGCTACGATGTGATAAAAAAATGCGCGCAAGAATACGGCATGAAATTTAACGGTCGGGCCTTTAATTTGTTGCGGAAATTCGGGAGTAAAAAGCCTGTCGAAGATTTGCTTGCGCCATGCCCGGAGCTTCGCGACACAAGCCATTTTCACGCAGACTTATTCGGACGATATGTCCCGCCCGGATGTATCGGCGTGGGAATTCGCATCGAAGATGTCGGGGCAGAACTCGACCCTTCGCAATATCCCGCGCTGCCAAAACTTTTCGAGGGAGGGACAAGCGCACTGCTTGAATATGCGCAAAATCTAGGATATGAAACGGAACCGACAGGCTATTTTTCCAAATGCGAATTGTGTTTCAGCATACGAAAATATTTAATCACCCACCACGAGCAGATGCATCCCGATTTGCATCCAAAAAGTTTTTATCTTCAGGATTATTAACGCCCTGTTCTCTGCAAAAAATCCGAAAATTAAGCCGTACAGTGGCATTGTGTCCATCGGGGTTCCCACTGTTTATGGCGCATAACCGATTGGCGTATTACAGCATATGATGAATTACACTTGCTAAAAGGACACAATTGCATGAAATTAACCGACGCCATTTTGGATGATGCGATAGAAAGATTACAAAACGGAGAAGAATTTACAGTTAATCTTGCTCCAATTACACAGCTTGTTTGGTCAGCCTCTCGCGCTCACCACAAAAGTCCGGATATAAACACCGGAACGCATCAATGGATTACATCAAATGCTTTTCGTATCTTGCGAAATGAACAGCAGGAGGCATGGAAATGGTTTTATCCCAACGACCAAATCACAGTTATAAAATATTCCGACTGGCCCGATTATTCCGGGTCGGGCGAAAGATACCCGTTCATTAAAATCGGAAATCATAAAATATGGCTTAACAATTGGCATTATTACCACGTCGAAACCGGCACAAATTTCATGCGCGAACCTAAAAATTTCAATGCAGTAACAAGGTTTGAATATTGGTACAATCAGTCCCTTGCGCAATATCGTGCAGGACATCGTGAGGAAGCGTTATGCGATTTAGGAAAAGCAATCCACTATCTTGCAGATTTGGGGTCTCCACCACACACCGGCGACAGGATTCCTGCCGAATGGAATTTTGACCATCCACCGAGAGAATCCGTCATTGAATTGCTTGCTCAGGCAAGAGACCATGTTCGATATGAACTATTCGCAAATCAAGTTAAGAATCTTGCTGTTGCCGAAGGCGGAGGGCATTTCGATTGGACAACAAGTGAATTGCAACAAATCGGAAAAGAAGCCGCGCAGTATTCTCACAAATATTATTCAACAACCCGAATGCCGCCCTTGTTTAGGCTGGCATCTCTCGAAGGAGCTCTCGCCATTCCTCAATATGCGGAGGCAATAATAAATCCTCTTATGGCGGCCCAAAGAAACGTCGCGGGGATATTGTACAAGTTTTATCGTGATGTTACAGCTCTCGCACCAAATATCAAATAAATAAGCCATTACAGCGACGAAAATGATAATTTCGCACCCTCAAGAGTTGGCGAACCATACAATTGTTCAGAATATAAGATGCCAAAATTTCTGTTGAATACTGTAACAATTCCGGTTTCACCTTTAGAAGCTGTATTCAATAATTTCACGTTGCCCCGGCATAGAATGGCGTTTTCACAGCTTTTCGTCGGCGACGACGCGTACCCAATGCGGTACGTTA
>WRHA01000351.1 GCA_009783395.1 Defluviitaleaceae bacterium | reverse complement strand
CGTTATAAACGGTTTAACCGATTTCGAGCATCCCTGCCAAATTTTAGCGGACTTAATGACTGTGCGCGAATATCATTCCGCCCTTGAAGGCGTAAAAGTCTCGTGGATTGGCGACGGAAACAATGTATGCAACTCGCTGATTGTTGGCGCGTTAAAATGCGGCATGAAAGTTAGTGTTGCAACACCGAAAGGATATGAGCCGCACGCAGATATTTTGGCTTTCGCAAAGGGCAACGCCGCGTTTTCGCTTTTAAACAGCCCCGAGGAAGCCGCCGAAAGTGCGGATGTTGTTGTTACGGACGTTTGGGCAAGCATGGGGCAGGAAGAAGAGGCAGGGAAACGCATGGCGGATTTCGCTGGCTTTCAAATAAACGATAAAATCATGTCCCTCGCGCATGAAAAAGCGATTGTTTTGCACTGTCTGCCTGCCCATCGCGAGGAGGAAATTACGGCGAAGGTTTTTGAGGCGAACGCTGGACCGATTTTCGACGAGGCGGAAAACCGCTTGCACGCGCAAAAGGCGGTTATGGCACTTTTGATGGGTTAGGAGTTTTTGAAAAAAAACGGCGAGGCGAGGTGGTGTTTGAATGAACATAAAATACGAAAACTCCGTAAGCGTCGAGGAGTTTAATTTGTTGCGCGTTGCGGTGGGATGGAGCGCGATTGAAGCGGAGCTTACGGCTAAGGGGCTGGAGCATTCCGCTTTTGTTGTATGTGCTCGCGACGGCGAAAAGGCGATTGGTATGGCGCGGGTTATTACAGATTATGGGTACGTTGTGTTTGTAACTGATGTGACTGTTTTGCCAGAGTATCAAGGCAAAGGTATCGGCGGCGAGCTTATGCGCCGCGTTATGGCGTATATAAATGAGAACATCGCGCCTGGGCAGAGAAAAGCGGTTCAGCTTATGTCAAAAAAGGGCAAAGAAGAGTTTTACGAAAAATACGGCTTTGTTCAAAGACCGAATGAAACCGACGGTTGCGGTATGGTTGTTTGGATTGAAGGGGCGGCGAAATGATGTCTGTTATCACCACTTTGCAATACAATATATGAATAAAGAAAAACTAATGCCAATACTTGCACCGATATTTATAATCGCACTCGGAGCAACCATCACCTTGATTTTCTACTCTTTCATGGATGAATGGGTTTGGGTGATTCTCGCGCTTGTCTACTGGAGTAGTTCGTTTTTGATTGTGTATAAATCAATGGGCAAGGACGAGATATGGTTATTATTTCAAAAACCTGTTGGTAGCCGTGGCTGGCTCGCTTTATCAGTTTTAGTCGGACTGATTCCGTTATCAATTCTATTGTTAAACTTGGAGCTATTGATTTCCTTTCCGTTTGTTGCAACATTGTGGCTATTGTTTGCGTTTATCAATCCATTTTTTGAACAAGTGTTTTGGCGTGGGTACCTACTAAACAATCTCCCGTTTCCTGTTGGTTGGCGTGTGATTTATTCGGCGGCATTGTTTGTTGTAAGCCATCCACTTATGTGGGGTATATTTTCGATTGCAAATCGCAGTTGGATGGCGATGGTGTCTTTGGTTATCATGGGTATTGTATGGGGTGTAGTTTACGTCAAAACAAAGTCGTTGCGTTGGTGCTATATCTCTCATTTCATGGTGAATATCGGGAATTTAACCGTTTTTGTTTTTCTAAATCTGTATATCCCACCTATGGGCTAATATAAATCAAGGGGCGACGGAACAACAAAATGATTAACGGCATAAACCACATCACAATTTCTGTAAAGGACATCGACAGTGCATTTTCTTTTTATCGTGATATTTTGGCACTCAAGCCTGTGATGAAGTCAAATCACAGCGCGTATTTTCGAGCTGGAAAAGTGTGGATTGCGTTGGTGCAGGAAAAAAATTTTGAAAAATCCAGGAATTACGCACACATTGCATTTAATGTTCCGCAGGAAAATTATACTGATTTTGTTAAAACACTTCGGATAAACGGTGTGAAAGAGTGGCAGAAAAATGATTCGGAAGGTGAATCATTATACATTTTGGACGACAGCGGTAACAAATTGGAAATACATTTTTCGTCGCTTGAGAAAAGAGCGGCACATGGGAAAAATAATTGGGGTGACGGTTATGAGTGGTTCATATAAAAAATTTTTTGCAATTTTCGCGGCGATAATTTTTTTTGCCTCGACCGCTTGCGCCCGTCTTGAACAGGCGATAATGTCGCCCGCAATCGACGAGCTTGAAAGGATAATCGACGAATTGTTGATTTTGCTTCAAGAGCGGGACGAATCTATTGAAGCTATTATGCGTGAAAATTTCGAGATGAGGCTGAACTTGATTGAAATTGAACACACAGGGAATAATCGTGATGTCGATATACCGCGCCAATTTTGGCACGGCTCGGAAGAGCGAGTACGTGAAAGTTTTTTGCAATTTTTCCACGGTGATGAAATGCAGGCACATTTGGCTTGCGCAATTGGTGAAGCGTTTGAAATTTGCGAAGCAGAAGGGCGAAATGAAATTTTTATAGATTTTGAACATCTTATATTGCGTCGAAGCGAGATGTTTTCCATTCTGTTTTTATTTGAGTACGGTGTGTGCCACGAAACGCTTGAAATAACATGGCGATATATTGGTTATCATGTTCCGACGTGGAATGTGGGTTTTGCGCCTGCCGCTAATCGGCCACTTCCTCGCCAGTTGACGGAGCGGTCGGAAGTTGAAGTACGATTTTACTATTGGGGACCAGGTGATGATATGGACTCGTTTCCCTTCGTCGATGCGACAATTCGTGGCGAGGATTTATGGAGCGAAGCTATACGCCTTGCCGCCGAAGTTACGGGCGTAACCGTGCGCGATTTGTGGTACGACGGTCGCATTCTTTATGTAGATTTGCCCCTTAACATGAACTGGAACATGCGCGCTGGTTTTGGCAGTACCATTTGGGCGCGTGCAATGATTGACACATTTTACACTTTTCCCGATGTCGATGAAGTAATTTTTCTTTTTAATGGCAAGAATTACCCCTATATTTACATTGATTTCAGAATAAATGAACCGCGAGGAATTACGTGGTGGGAGGAAGAGGCGTGAAAACAATTTCATCCATGAGTGAGCTAAACCTTCCCGCAAAACATCAAAAATTTATTTCGGAATTTTTGCGGCAAGCGCGGGAAATAAAAACTTTTGACAAAATTGATATGTTTATTCTTTTTGGCAGTTGCGGGCGGGGAGAAGCCACAAATTCAAGCGATGTTGATATTTTGGCGGTTGGAGATGGATTGGGCGACGAAACACTTTTTGATTTATATGATTGTGCATGGTATCCCGGGATTGAGAAGAAGGAAAATTTTGTGGCTAATGATGTTTTTGTAAATGCTCGTGATTTTTTTGACGAATACAAAAACATTATTGGTAGCTTTCAGTGGAGAGTTGCCAGAGATGGGGTTGTTTTGAATGGACTACTATAAAATTGCGCAAGAACCACTTGATGCGGCGGAAACATTGAAAATTTCAGGGCATTTCAGAATGTCTGTATACATGTCAACTCTCGCTATTGAATAGAAGAATTAAAAGAGCGATTTGAAAAAAACTAATTCAACATATCGGAGGAGAAAAAATGCCACAAAGAAAAGACATCAAAAAAATCTTGATTATCGGTTCGGGGCCAATTGTAATCGGACAAGCGTGTGAATTTGACTATTCTGGAACACAAGCGTGTCAAGCCCTTAAGGGGCTGGGCTACACGGTGGTTTTGGTTAATTCAAACCCCGCGACGATTATGACCGACCCCGAAATGGCTCACATCACGTATATCGAGCCGCTTAATCGGTCTCGTCTTACGGAAATTATCGACAAGGAGCGTCCCGACGCGCTTTTGCCAAACTGCGGAGGGCAAACCGCTTTAAACCTCGCGATTGAGCTTGAAAAAGCGGGGGTTTTCGCGCAATACGGCGTGGAGGTAATCGGCATAAATCTTGGCGCGATTGAGCGCGGCGAGGACAGGATTATATTTAAGGAAATGATGGCGGAGCTTGGGGTTGAAATGGCGCGTTCGTCGCCAGCATACAGCGTTGACGAAGCCGTTAATATCGCGAAAGAACGGGGCTATCCCTGCGTTGTGCGTCCTGCCTACACAATGGGTGGCGCGGGTGGCGGAATTTGTTACAGCGAAGCGGAACTTCGCGAAATCGCTGGGCGCGGCATAAACGCGTCGATTATAAATCAGGTACTTATTGAAGAAAGCATATTGGGCTGGGAAGAGCTTGAGGTTGAAGTTGTGCGCGACTCAACTGATACCTGTATCGCTGTTTGCTGTATCGAAAACGTTGATCCCATGGGTGTTCACACCGGCGATTCAATTTGCGTCGCGCCGATGCTTAATGTTGCCGATGAGGTTAGGGCGCGGCTTGAGGACGCGGCGTTTAAAGTTGTGCGAAAAGTTGGCGTAATCGGCGGGTGTAACTGCCAGTTTGCCTATAATCCCAAAGACGGTCGCATCGTTATAATCGAAATAAATCCGCGCACGTCGCGTTCGTCCGCGCTTGCGTCGAAGGCGACGGGCTTCCCGATTGCGCGTGTTTCCGCTTTTTTGGCGGCAGGTTTGACGCTCTCCGAAATGCCGCATTACAAATTCGGCACGCTTGATAAATACGAATTTACGGGCGATTACGTCGTTGTAAAATTTCCGCGCTGGGCGTTCGAAAAATTCCCCGGCGCGAAAGACGCGCTTGGAACGCAAATGAAGGCCGTCGGCGAGGTAATGAGCATCGGCAAAAACTTTAAAGAGGCGTTCCACAAGGCGGTGCGCTCTCTTGAAATCGGGCGAAGCGGGCTTGGCTTCGCGAAGGACTTTAATTTCCGCTCCAAAAACGAACTTTTTGCGATGCTTGAACGCGCAAACAGCGAGCGGATGTTTGTTATGTACGAGCTGATGCGCAAGGGCGTGACGGTGGACGAGCTATTCGAGATTACAAAAATCAAACCGTTTTTTCTTGGTGCGATTAAGGAGCTCGTTGACCTCGAAGAAGAGATTTTGAAATACCGCACAAAGCCTCTCCCCGACGGCTCCCCCGTGCTTAATCCAAAAAGAACAACGGATGGCAAACCACTCCCCGACGATTTATTGCTCCGTGCAAAAAAGGACGGATTCTCCGACAAATACATCGCGTGGCTTTTGTATATTGCCGAGGCCGACGTTGCCGCACAGCGCGAGACGCTCATTACAAAGGGATTTGAGGCGATTCAGGTTTCCGGCGCGGATAACGAATTTTATTACTTCTCGACATATCTTGCCCAAAATCCCTTGCCCCGCCCTGCAAACACGAACGCGAAAAAAGCGATGATTCTCGGCGGCGGGCCGAACCGCATCGGGCAGGGCATCGAGTTTGATTATTGCTGTGTTCATGCGACATATGCACTGCGTGATTTGGGCTTCGAAACGGTTATGGTTAACTGTAATCCTTCGACGGTTTCGACGGATTATGATACGGCGGACAGGCTTTATTTTGAGCCGCTGACGGTCGAGGATGTTTTGGCGATTGTGAAATACGAAAATCCGATGGGGGTTGTTGTGCAATTCGGCGGACAAACGCCGCTTAATATTGCACAGCAATTGAAGTCGCTTGGGGTTCCGATTCTCGGCACGTCGCCGGAAATTATTGCCACGGCCGAAGATCGAGATTTGTTTCGCGAAATGATGGAAAAATTGAACATACCCATGCCTGAAAGCGGTATGGCAAAAACCGTCGCAGAGGCTCTCGCAATTGCGAATGACATTGGTTTTCCGCTTATTGTGCGGCCGTCGTTTGTTCTTGGCGGCGCGGGCATGGCGATTGTTTACAACACGGACTCGCTTAAGGAATATATGCAAAATGCGATTCGCAATGCGAGTACGGATGTACACGAGATGGCTCCGATTCTCATCGATCGTTTTCTCGAGCGCGCACTGGAATGCGAGGCCGACGCAATTTCTGATGGGAACAATGTTTTTGTCCCTGCGATAATCGAGCATATCGAGCATACCGGAGTTCACAGCGGCGACAGCGGTTGCACGATTCCCCACGTGACAATTCCCGAGGCCGCGGTTGCAAAAATTAATGAATATTCGCAAAAAATAGCGCACGAACTCGGCGTTGTCGGCTTGATGAACATCCAATACGCCATCGAGGCGAAAACCGGAAAAGTTTATGTAATTGAAGCAAATCCGCGTGCTTCGCGGACGGTGCCGCTGGTTTCAAAGGTTTGCAACATACAAATGGCGAAACTTGCGATGAAGGTTATGCTCAAGGAGTGCGACATTGATTTGACGACTCTTTCACCCGCAAAAGTCAACTATTACGGCGTGAAGGAATCGGTTTTTCCGTTCAATATGTTCCATGAAGTTGATCCGGTTTTGGGACCGGAGATGCGTTCGACAGGGGAAGTTTTGGGAATGGCGAGCAGTTTTGCGTCGGCGTTTGCCCTTGCGGAAGAGGGCGCGAAATGCCCAATTCCCAAGGTTGGCACGGTTCTGATTTCTTTCTCGCAGTCGTATTACAGCGACCTGCCGAAAATTGCACGCGATTTGCAGAGGCTGGGTTTCGGCTTGGTAGCTACGGAAAACACGCACAAACAGCTTGAACAAGCCGAAATTCCCGCACGGCCGATTTGCGAACTTCTCGACATGGAAGCCAACCAGCCCATCGCAGATTTAATTATGGACGGCACAATAAGCATGGTTGTTAACACGCCGGGCGGCTCAATTCACGGCATGGGCCCGAACATTCGTCGCGCCGCGATTCGCAAATCCATTCCCATGTACACAACGCCGGAAATGGTGACATCGGTGATAAATGCCATACGCGAACGCAGTCGGATGCCGTCGCCGGTTAAAAGTTTGCAGGAATATCATGGAGGTGCAAAATGAGTGCAAGCGGAATGAACTACGCCCCTAAGGGCAAACCGAACCCTGTCGTTAAGCCGGGCGAATTTATTTTTGCGGCGGTGGGGCTTGATCACGGGCATATCGGCGGGCAGTGCAATGGCTTGATTGAAGCAGGCGCGACGCTGAAGTGGATTTATGACCCCGATCCGAAAAAAGTTGAGCGGTATTTGGCGCAGTATCCGGATGCGAAGGCGGCGCGCTCTGAGGAAGAGGTGCTTCAGGACGCGGAAATTCAGCTTGTTACGAGCGCGAATATTGCAAGCGAGCGTTGCCCGCTTGGGATTCGCGTTATGGAGGCGGGCAAGGATTATTTTACGGACAAGGCTCCGCTTACGACGCTTCAGCAACTTGCGGACGCAAAAGCGGCCGTGAAAAAAACCGGTAAAATTTTTGCCGTTTATTATTCCGAGCGGTTGCATGTGGAGGCGGCGGTTTATGCGGGGCAACTTATCGAGGAGGGCGCGATCGGACGCGTTGTGCAAACGCTGGGGCTCGGGCCGCATCGTGCGGGATTTCATTATCGCCCGCAGTGGTTTTTTGAACGCGAGAAATACGGCGGCATTTTGTGCGACATCGGGTCGCATCAAATCGAACAATTTCTGTACTACACCGGCGCGAAGGACGCGGAAATAGTTGCCGCACAAATTGAAAATTACAACTCGCCACAATATCCCGGGCTGGATGATTTCGGCGACTGCACTCTTAAAGGCGACAACGGCGCGACGGGATATTTTCGCGTAGACTGGTTTACGCCCGACGGGCTTTCCACTTGGGGCGACGGGCGCATGTTTATCCTCGGCACAGACGGATACATTGAACTGCGCAAATATGTGGACATCGCCCGCTCGAAGCGTGGCAGTCATTTGTTTTTGGCAAACAAGCATACCGAGCAATACATCGACTGCGAAGGCAATGTCGGGCATCCCTATTTCGGCAAGCTTATCCTCGACTGCCTCAACCGCACCGAAAATGCCATGACACAGGAGCATACATTTAAGGCGGCAGAACTTTGCGTCAAAGCACAGCGAATTGCTGAGAAGGCGAAAGGTATCGTGCGAGACGAGTAAGACGCCCGTGACTCCGCTAACAACTCTCCTTGACTGGATTTACCCGCCCGCGTGCGTAGCGTGCAGCGTTCTTCTGCCGCTTAACGAACCCGAGCGGTTTTTTTGCGTGCGTTGTAAAAATTTATTTGATGCAATTTCCGAACCCCTCTGTACTCGATGCGGGGTGCCGCGCTTGGTGCAAGATGAAGGCGCAACCTCCTGCCCATCCTGTTTCGGCAAAAATTACCACTTTGAAAAAAATTTCGCTTCATTTATATATGATGAGATAATGCGGGAGCTTTTGCACGAAATAAAATTTCGCGACAATAAGCGAGTTGCCGAAGCCCTGGGGCATCTCTGGGCAGAGAGTTGCTTGCACTTTCCCGAAAACCTCGCCTCGTTCACCCTAATCCCCATGCCGATGCATCCGCAAAAAAAGCGCGAACGCGGCTTTAATCAAGCCGAAACCCTAACGCGCCCCCTCGCCGCCGCATTAAAAATTCCCGTAGAAAATATTCTGATTCGTACAATCGACACCCCTCCCCAATCCGAAGTCCACCCCTCCCAGCGTGCGGAAAATGTACGTGACGTATTCGAAATTCGCAAAAATTCGCAAACCATTGGAAAAAATTTTATTTTAACCGATGATATATTTACAACAGGTGCAAGCCTGAACGAATGCGCACGGATTCTAAAAAATTCAGGTGCGGCGCGGGTTTTATGCATGACTTTGGCCATTTCGGTAAAAAATTAAAGCAAATGCAAAAATCTGCCGATAAAGAATTAGAAGAAAAAATGAAAGGAGGGTCGTCATAATGGACATGAGAATTTCCGGCGTTTATAACGCCTATGCAGTACAACCGAATCGAAGCGTTGCTAAAAACGCAAATGCCGAGTATGACCGCGAAAACACTGACACTGTGTCCTTGTCGGCCCAGGCCGGGGAGTATCAGTTAGCACGCAAGGCTGTAGCCGATGTCCCCGACATTCGCGAAAATTTGGTCAGCCATTTGCGGGCAATGATTGCATCGGGTGCATACAACGTTTCTGCGCATGATGTCGCGGCGCGCATTTTCGAGGGGTAAAAGTTTTGACAAATACACGGATGTTATATAAAAGCTCTTTCGGTTTGCCGGAGGAGTTTTTATGCTGGAAGCTCAATTGAAACTCAATTGAAGTTAAACGGTAAAATTCGGACGAGAGGAATGCGTGCGACCGAAGTTTGTATGAAACTTTGCATGAAACTTTGGGCGTTAGGCGGGTGACAATATGGCCGGTATGGTGCACCAATTAATTGACGTAATGAAGGAGCAAACCGAACGCCACACCGAGCTTTACGGGCTTTCGCTGGAAGAAAAGGACGCGATTGTAAAAAACGATGTAGCTCAGTTGCAAAACCTCTTAAACCTAAAAAACATGGTACTCTCGCAAACAAGTCGCCTTGAAAAACAGCGAATCTCCCTTGTAAACGATATAGCGGAGGTCACCGGAAACGCAAAAGACGACATCACACTGTCCGATGTAATCGAAATATTAAAGGATAGGCCGGAGGAGCAGGAGCTGCTTCGGGAATCAGGAACGGCTCTGCGAGAATCCGTGGAAAAACTCAAAGAAATTAACGATTTGAATAAATCATTAATAGAAAGCTCGCTGGAATTTGTTGAATATTCGCTGAACGCGTTGCGGTCGACTATCGCGCCGGAGCCGCCGGAATATCCGACAATGAAAAAACAACCGCTCGATGACGATGCGGGAAGCGCGGGAACATTTAACACCACAAGTTAAACAAAAATCAAGGTTCAACTATTTAGCACCACAAGTTAAACAAAAATCAAAATTCAACTTGTCGAGAAGGGGATAGTGACTTATGGGCTTTGGGGGATTAGGAATAGCATCAAGCGGCATGAGAGCCGCACAAAGAAACCTGAATATAACCGGGCATAACATGGCAAATGCCGAGGTGCAAGGTTTTTCGCGCCAGCGAATGATTCAAAAATTTGCACCCTCGCGCAGCGTCGGCTTCGACGGTGCAAACCAGCTTATGCAGGTCGGAATGGGTACGGACTGGACAAACGTCCACCAAATCCGCAATGAGTTTCTCGACATAAACTTTCGCAACAATGTAAGCCGCTTGAACTTTTATTCAACAGTAGTGCAAGCCGGCGTTCAAATCGAAACCCTTTTGGGCGAGCTTCACGGCGGATACAATTTCCAAACCGAGCTGAATAACATATGGTATGCGATTCAGGAGCTGACATCGTACCCCGACGGATTTCACACCCGTCAGTTCTTCCTTGGAAATGTGACCACATTTTTAACAAAAGCTCAGGAAGTATTTGAGGGGCTTTTTGAATATCAACAAAATTTGGACGCACAAATTCGTGAGGTTGTAAACGGTCCGCAGGGCATAAATGCAACGGTGGCAGCAATCGGCGAGCTTAACGACCGTATTCGCTTTTTGGAGCTTAACGGCGATATGGCAAACGATTACCGCGACCAGCGCAACCTTCTTGTTGACCATCTCGCGACCTTAATCCCGATAAATGTACGCCACGCCTCAAACGGCGATATAAACATAACATCTCTGGGGCATCACATATTAACCGGCAGTTCCGCATCCCCGCTGGGTCTGCGTTTTATCGCACCCGGTTCAAACCTTGTAGAACCGGTCTTTACCCACGAACGGGGAATCCTGTCGGCAGGCACACCGCCCAGCGAATTCACATCATTTTTCAACTATCGCGGGCCGATTAATTCCGCAAGCGGCAATGACGGCGGTCGACTGATGGCACTAATCCACGCAAGGGGAACATCCCCCAAGCACCATCTGAGCGCGGACGTTATGCCGCCTCTTACGATTCCCGCATTGCACGACGCGATCGATGCCGTTTACGCCGATGTTCAAGCCATGATGGCGGCCGACCCCGCGCTTACTTTTAACGACGCCCTTAATGCCGCACTTGCCGAATTTGAAGCCGAAAACCCCGGTGCAACAACCCGCGATGTACAAAGATTCATCCCGCGTGTTGTTCAAGCAAGGTTTGACGCCAATATCGCCCTCGAAGACGAGCTGATACTTGAAATGGAGCGGGACGCCCGCGCCCAAGCGCATAACCACGCCGCCCATATGTGGTCGGTCGAACACGCA
Source organism: Defluviitaleaceae bacterium (assembly GCA_009783395.1). GTDB lineage: Bacteria > Bacillota > Clostridia > Lachnospirales > WQUN01 > WQVC01. Next base: position 212 of record WRHA01000351.1, on the reverse strand, counting down.
AAAATTCCGCGGGCTATGATGCACCTCGACCGCATTGTAAACACCGTTGCAACAATGATAAACGATGCATTAACCGGCAATTTGCGCGGTTCGGACGGAAACTTCCTTTTCTTTGAAACAGACGATCCTCGCGGATTCCCATACGGAAACCCGATTCTCGCCTACGAGCGCGACGCCGCCGGAGAGCTTATCCTCGACGAGGATGGAGACCC
>WRHA01000350.1 GCA_009783395.1 Defluviitaleaceae bacterium | reverse complement strand
CCGTCGTCTACACCGGCACGCACGACAATAACACAACACGCGGCTGGTACGCCGAGTCACCCGAGGATGTACGCGACTACATGCGCCGCGCCCTAAGCATCAGCGGCAACGATGTCGCAATGGATTTAATCCGCTTCGCAATGTCCACAAACGCACTGTATGCCATTTTCCCAATTCAAGACGTGTTAAATCTCGGCTCGCTTGATCGCATGAACTGTCCCGGCCTCGCGCAGGGCTGGTGGAAATTCCGCTACACCGCCGACATGCTTACGGATAATCATGCTGCCGGGCTGGCTTATTTGGTAGGGCTGTATAACAGAGAGTAGTATCGAGAAAAAGCCTGCAATCATGATGATTGCAGGCTTTTTTATAGCCCGGGAAACTGCATCCGGCTTCGAGACGTAATGTCGCCTTCCGACAGATGTCCACGGTGCCCAATGCACGCTTGGCGTGCTATGCCGTCATTTTTCTGCATATATTTAACCATCAATTTTTGCTGGGACGGCAATGCGTGGCCGAGTTTTTTGAACTTAACGGCATTACATATAAGATGAAGAACGAATCCGAAAAAATCACCCTCCAAAGGTACAACGAACAACATAAAATGAACATTATCCTCCACCTGCCAAAGGGAAAACAGAAAAAAAGAATAGAAGAGGAAATTATTCAAATTCTTTCAAATCAATACATTTCAAGGCACACCCAAGAAGGGACACCGGAGGGGGGGTAGTAATGAAGTGGCAAAGATAACGAAGGTTGCGTGCCTCTACCGCGTTTCCACAAAGAAGCAAGTGGAGGAAAATGACATTCCCATGCAAAAAAACGCTTGCCATACATTTATTGATTCCATGCCGGGATGGGTTTTGGCAAAGGAGTTTTATGAAAAAGGCGTTTCCGGGTATCACAAATCCGCAAAACAAAGGGATATTTTGCAACAAGTCCGCTCGGCTGCCGAAGACCGGCTTTTTGATGTTTTACTTGTGTTCATGTTCGACCGATTGGGAAGGCGTGAAGATGAGACGCCCTTTATTGTCGAGTGGTTTGTGGGGCAAGGGATAGAAGTTTGGAGCGTTAAAGAAGGACAACAACGCTTTGAAAACAGAGCCGACAAGTTAATAAACTACATACGGTTTTGGCAATCCGGCGGCGAGAGTGAAAAAACATCCATGCGTGTAAAAGAAAAGCACAAGCAAATGGTTGAGGAAGGAATATACAGGGGCGGCGCGCCTCCATACGGATATAATTTGACAGACTCCGAAAACAGAAATCAAAAAGGTTACAGGCTTAAAGAAATCGTCATTGACGAAAAGGAAAGCGCGGCTGTGAAACTCATGTTCAAGCTCGTTTGTGAAAAAGGCTACGGCGGTCAAAGGGTCGCAAATTATCTGAATGAAAGAGAAATAAAAACAAAACAGGGCAATTATTGGACAGCTTGCTCTGTTTTGACCTTGATGAAAAATCCAATTTACAAAGGATACTATGTATCGGGTAAGAGGCCGTCCACCCGCGGCGAAAGCAAGCGCGTATCTCCCGAACACTGGATTTATTCAAACGAGCTGCCTAATCTGATAATTGTTGATAAACAAACGTGGGATACCGCAGAAGCAATAAGGGATTCGCGAACAGCTAACACACGCGAATATCCTAAAACAACCACAGGGCAATTGCTTTTTGTGAGTTTGGCAAAATGCGGCTCTTGCGGCGCAAATATGGGTTCGCGATACGCTATAAAAAAATGGTTGCGAAAAACGGACAACACGGAAGTCCGGTATCTCCAGCCAAAATATATCTGCCACGGGAGAAAAGCAAGCGTTCCATGCCTCGGGCAACAATCATTCAGCCAAAGAAAGGTTGACCCTGTGATACTTGAAGAAGTTTATACATATTTAGACACATTGCAAGCGGTTGACCTATCCTCAAAAATTGATGAAACGCACGCAAAAATACAACAGGATACCGAAAGAGACATGAAAGAAATAAAATCACAAACCGCAAAGGCTGAAAAGGAGCTGGGCATATTGAACGATGAAATTGTAAAAACGCTTACAGGCGAAAGCAGTTTTACCTCAAAACAACTTTACACAATCATCACAAGAAAAGAGGACGAGTTAGAAAAATTAAAGCAAACCGAAAAAAATCTGGCCAAAGCTCTTGTCCGATTAAAAGAGGCAAGCACCCCTGCCAAGAGGCAAATGATTGCAAATTGGCGAAACGAGCTTGAATTATCCAAACCGGATGTACAAAAAATGTTTTTGGCTAAACTCATAAAATCGGCAGAACTTTCAAAGGATAAAATCGATGTGCATTTTCGATTTGATTTGTATGATTAAACGTGTTGCGTGTCTTTATCGTGTAAGCACGAAAAACCAATTGATTAACGACGACATTCCCATGCAAATAAAAGCCTGCGCGAACTTTATCAAAAAACAAAGGACATGGAAGCTGGAAAAGGAGTACATTGAAAAAGGGGTTTCGGGTTTTCATAAATCCGCAGCCGAGCGGGACGCACTGGTACAACTGAAAAAAGATGCCGCCGCCGGAAGGTTTGACGTTTTGCTGGTATTCATGTTTGACCGCTTGGGCAGACGCGAAGATGAAACGCCGTTTATTGTACACTGGCTTGTGAACCAAGGTGTCGAGGTGTGGAGCGTGAACGAGGGGCAACAGTGCTTCGACAGCCACACCGACAAACTCCTAAATTACATACGATACTGGCAATCCGGCGGCGAAAGCGAGCACAACTCCATGCGTGTTGCAGAAAAGCATAAGCAATTGGTTATGGACGGAAAGTTTCGCGGAGGCGTCAGTCCCTACGGGTACAGGCTTGAAAATTCGGGAGAGTATAACAAAAGAGGGCATGAACGAAAAAAACTTGCCATTTACGAGCCGGAGGCGATGATTGTCAGAAGAATTTATCAAATGTCCTCCGATGTGAATATGGGCAGCTACAAAGTTGCAAAAATTCTCAACGGCGAAAACATACAAACCCGGCATAAGAAAAAATGGACGGTACCAACGATTGTACGAATGCTGAGAAACCCGGTGTACAAGGGCGATTATGTAGCCGGCAAAACAAGAAGGAAGCGCGTGGATGATTTGATCATCGTTCCCGAAGATATATGGGAACAAGTTAATGCAAACATAGACCGACGTGATACAAGAACCAACACGATCGATAAAAGCGGCTTCTTGTTACAAAACATTGCCTATTGCGGATATTGCAAAGCCAAAATGCACCCGCGAATTTGTCGCGCCAAGCGACGTCTGAAAGGCACAAACGAGGTCGCGGTATACAGCTCAAAATACTACGTCTGCCCAAAAAATGCTCGGCAGGGCGACTGTAGCGGACGTATCCAATACGGCTTAAAAAAAATCGAAGCGGCCGTATTGGATGAGATACACCTGAATAATCCAATAAAAACCCGACCGGCAGCATATAAATCAAATCAGGAAAAAGAACAGTTTTGGAAACTGAAGCGTATTGAACAAAAAATAACCTCTTTGCAAAAAGAGGCCGCTCGGCTGGAAAATGAAGTACTGAAATGCCTGATGGGTGAATCTGTGTTTACGGAGGAACAACTTTTGCAAACAATGAACGAAAATGCCAAATTTCTGTCCGAATTAGAAAAAGAAAAAGATTCCATCGTTGCCCGGGCGGCTGTCGCTGCCGACCGAATGGATGGGATTGCCGAAATGCAAAAAGAGCTAATAAGCATGATAGTCGAGCGTGTTTACATTTTTCGCGAAACGCTGGATATCGAATTAAAATTCAACCCCTATGATATAGGCGACCTCCGAAAATCCTAAATTTACAGTCGCAAAACCATGCGGCACGGGGGCGCACCACCGGCTTGTGCTGTGGGGGGCAAAGCCCTGTGTGGGGCTTTGCGGACTTGCTTTTTCAGATGAACCGATTTGGTTTGCCCGGTTGCCTTCAGCCGAACTTTAACATTAAGAATATTCGGCACTTCCGTTTTGTGAATTTCAATCCGCTCGATAAGCGCGTCAATAATCGAATTATTAAAACCGTTGACGAAATCCAATTCGCCATGTAAAACCTTGCGAATTTCGTCCATTGCCTTTGTGAGATTTTTGCCCTTCTCGGCATCTTCATGGATTTTTGAAATTTTGCGGTTGATTTCCGCAATTTCAGCATTGAACCCGTTATTGCGCTCCTCAAATTCTTCATCGGAAATTCGACCGTCTATGTTCAAATTTAACAGGCGATCTTTTTTCTTTTTCAGCGCGTCGATTTGTGCCACAAGTTTTTTTATTTTTTCGTCGGGTTTTGATGCGCCGGCGACATTGGAGTAAATTTTGACGAGCGTTTCTATGATGTTATCTTGTACATACGGCGCGTAAATTTCGCGGACAATCGCATCGATTTCCGTTTCGTAAATTACGGGGAGGTTGCACTCGTTTTTGCGCTTGCACTTCCAAATTTCTTTGTTGCCCGACGGATATTTGTACATGTCGCGGTTAAGCGGCCGACCATGTTCGCCGCAATAAATTTTTCCGCTGTAGGTGTATTTATTTTGATAGCTTGTTTTGTCGGCGGACGATTGCTTTCGGCTTCGCTCCGCAAGAATTTCGTTTGCCTTTTTCCATATTTCCTCGGTTACAATCGGGGGACAAGCGTTTTCGTCTTTGTACATAAGCCATTCCGACCTGTCTTTTTTGATTCGCGTATCAACGCGATAGTCGATTTTGTGGGTCTTGTTTCCACAGTAATAGCCTTTGTATTTGGGATTTATCAGAATCCGCTTGATTGTTGACATTGTGAGAGGGTTGCCATTTCGGTTGTTTATGCCCTCTTTGCTCAACCTCAGGCTTATGGTTCGTATGCCAATGTTTTCGGTCGCATATAGCGAGAAAATTTTTCGCACAACCTCGGCTTCCTCCTCGATAATTACAAGCTTGCCGTCTTGCTTTTCATAACCCCAAATATTATTGCTTCCGTGAACAACGCCCTTAGCAATCGAGCGTTGCATACCGAAGTTTACGCGCTCGGATAATTTTCGAACTTCGTCCTGCGCGATACTCGACATAATTGTAAGTCGAAGCTCCGCGTCAGGAAAAAGGGTATTTATATTGTCGGATTGGAAAAGAACGCCCACGCCGACGCTTAGAAGCTCTTGCGTATATTTTATGCTGTCGAGTGTGTTGCGCGAAAAGCGAGAAATTTCTTTTGTAACGATAAAATCAAATTTATTTTCCCGCGCATCCTCAATCATTTGCAAAAAAGACTCGCGCTTTGCGACAGACGTTCCGCTCTGCGCCTCGTCGATATAGCCATCAACAAACGTCCACTCCGCGACGTTGTTGATAAAATCAAAGTAGTAGCCGATTTGATTTGCAAGTGAATTTGCCTGCTCGTCCGACCCTGTAGAAACACGCGCATAGTATGTAACCCTGAGAGGTAAATCGAAAACCGTTTTTCCTGAAGCAAGTGCCGTTCGCATCTCGTAAATATTCATCGAGATTCTCCGATTTCATTTTTTGCTTTTGGCAATTTTGCTTCCTTTAATATCAGCTCAACAGCATCAGCACACATTTTGTCACTCAAATACCCTTTGCGGTGCAATTGCTGTGTCATGTATATTTTTATCTCCGTTTGAACGGCGTTAGAAACGTCTGCATCCGGTGTGGCCATTCTGCCCCTCCTCCTGATTTAGGCGACCTCTAAAAACCCTAAATTCGCATATGTCGACACAGCTCATTAAGGGTTTTTGGCGGTCGCCTTAGATGCATTTTTCGATCGTTTCAAGATATGCACAGCTATTTGTCTATGTTACTCCCTTATGTTCGCCGTTGAAAATTTAGTCCATTATTTCAGCAGTTTCAGCATATGCAAAATACAGCCATATAAATTCTCCATCTTGACAATACTAAAACTATGTAGCAAACTACTACATATAAAGGTGGTGCTTCCTGTGAAAAAGAACGACACAGCTTTGAATATGCTTTTGCCAAATAAATTGTATGCCGATGCCAAGAGTGCAGCCGAAAGCAGAAACATCCCTATGGCGGCACTTGTACGCATGGCTTTAACTGAATGGCTTGCTGAAAACACTGAACAGGCTGATGATGTAGATATCGATGAAATCTTTACCTCTATACCGGGTAAAGAAGTGAAGAGTGGGTGATTTGATGTCTGATAAACTGCAAATAATATTTACCTATAAGATTGGCAGTAACGAGTTTTACGGTTGCCGCAATCCAAATGCTCCCGATATGGTTAAGCATGTCGAGCATAATGAGTTAGTAAACTTGCTACGTTCAACACCGAAAAATACGTTTAACGTCAAATTAGCCGGAGATGCCATAATACCGCTTGATGGTATTTCAATCGAACGGCTCAATTTTGGCGAGTTTATAATTGGCGAAGACTTGTCTGTATTATGTGCAGACTTCATAGACATGAAACATCGTGATGCTTATTACGAAGCTGAGGAATTTGTTACACGCAAAGATACTGTACGGCTTATCGGGTTAATCTATGGAATGAGGAGCACGGGCAAAACCGTTATCTTAAAACAACTTGCAGGACGGTCGGATTTTGTTAGTGAATCCGCATATCTCACCCTTAACTACGACGAATACAGCATTAACGATGTCTACACATGGATGAAGAACCTGCAAAGAATCGGCATTAAATATTTTTATGTTGACGAAATAACTTGGGCTGATGGCTTTGCTGACCGCGCAATGGGGTTTGCGGATAAATTCGCTTCACATTCGTCTGTTCGGATTATACTGTCGGGTACGGATTCGTTGGCTTTTACATTTGCCAAGCAATCATCACTTCATGGTAGGTATATGCAATTCAGCACAACACGCATGAGTTACCCGGAATACCGCAGAATTACTAATGGCGATATTCTTGATTATTTACGCAGCGGCGGTGTTTTCTGGAGAAATGAAAGACCTAATGCCGAGGAGTTGGAGGATTATCTACATTCAAGTGTGGTACGTAACTTCCTAAACTCAATAAATGCCACAAACAGAAAAGTTTTGATTGGCGAAGATATACGCTATTTGGAAGAACGAGAGCTTTATGCCATTTGTTATGCTATCTGCGAAAGCGTGGCACTGTCGTATGTAAAAGGTCATGCCGCATATGTTTGGGATGAGCCGATGCTTAAAATTGTTGATTCGGCATTACGCAGATGCGGTGTGTCTATCCCCCATGCCGATAAAGCTGAAATCCGCAAATATGCTCCTATATTCTCATCCGAAACAACGAAATTTGATGCGTCCAAAGTGGATGCTGTGATTGAGCTGATGCTCCAAATAGGGTTCTTGTGGAAGGTTGATGTCAAAACAGATAGAGGAATGCAGACAAGGCTTGTGTTTGCTCAAACCGGCGTAGCTCGTTCATTTGCCTTGCTTGCAATGCAAACCGTTATTAACAGCGGTGTATTGAAGGAATCAGAAACTAAAATTTTAGATGGCATCGAGGCGGCAGCGGAAGGCAGTATGCTTGAATTGGCCTGCTTAATTACATTTGCCAAGCGAATTGAAAAATTAACTGAAGCCGATATTTTTTTATCGCATTATAGGATATATACGGGTGAGCATGAAGTCGATATTGTGGTACATGACAGGCGTGCAAGCACCCTCTATTTATACGAAGTAAAACGCAGCGCAAACGCTGATGCTGCCCATGCACGCCATATCGCAGACAACGAATTCATCAAATTCTTGAAAATGGAATATGGCGTTTCGACAGTCAAACGTGCGGTTTTATATCGTGGTGACGATACAGAAATTCCGCAATATGGTGCGGAGATACCGTATTACAATGTTGGTGGATTCTTGCTGAGAGTGGAAAATGGAGATATGTTTTAATTTTTTAGTTTGGAAGACCCCTACCGCAAATATTTTGAAAATAACAAAGCTAACGAGAGCAGTATAAGACTACATATCCTTCTTTTTTTTCGAGAACTCACAAAAATCAAAAATAAACCGATATATGTTTTCATTGTTAAAAACATATGGCGGTTTTTATGTTCGCCGTTGAAAACTTAGTCCATTATTTCAGCAGTTTCCTTCTCCAAAATATCCTTGACGAGACAGCGTGTGAAAATTAAAAAACCACGGCAAACAAAACGCGGTACACCTCGGATGGGCTTCAGCCGACCGCTTTTTGCCTGTCGTGGTTTATTTTTTTGTTTTTGAGCAATGAAAAAAAATTCGGACGTCCGAATCGGAGATTTGCCCCAAGCACCTTCGCGCGAATGAATTCATTGTGCAGGGAAGCGGGCATTTTATTTTCGATTGTAAGGTTTCGGTGAATAACTTTTATTTCTATTTATGAGCATCAGAATGATTCTGTAAAAATTTGTTTTTAACCGCTTTTTACGAAATTTTGACCGATTATGACAAAATTCACTCCGGCAAATTTTTTTATGTTAAAATCTTATTAAGGATTTCTGCGTTTAGGGGGTGAGTCCGTTGGAAGGGAAATTGACGAAGACCTTAGCCGTGTGGCTGTCGGGCAAGCTGAACCGATACACCCGAAAAGAGGGCGTGGAGCTTACCAAAATGAACCTCGGCATGGAAGTCTTCCTTATAAATGTTTTTAAATTGACGGTTATGTATGTGTTGGCGGCGATTTTGGGTGTGTTGGGCTTGACGTTCGCAACCCATGTCGCGTTTGTTGCCGTTAAGAGATATTCATTCGGGCTTCACGCGCTTAACAGCACGGTGTGTACATTATCCGGATGCGCTATGTTCGTTTTTATTCCATGGTTGCTTTCCGGCGCGGGCATAGGGAACATAAGCGTTGCGATAATTTTCACAGGCGTAATTCTGTCTTTGGGATTTTTTGCGCCGGCTGACACCAAAGCGAAACCGTTGTTTGGAGCAGAAAATCGAAAGCGAATGAAAATTAGAGCTATTGCCTGCGGCGTTATGGTCTTGATTGCAACACTTTTAATTCCGAACGAAACCGTAAAACTTATGTTGACTTTAGGGGCGATGTACCAAAGCGTGTCCATTCTGCCCTTAACGTATAAAATTCTAAAAAGGAGCGAGAAGAATTATGAAAAACATGAGCGAAAAAACGAGCTTGTTGGAGAGAGTAGCAGTTAGTGCGGGAAACAAACTTGCGGAAATTCCCATTGACCCGATGCAGTGTTGGGCTTTCATATTTAATGAACCCGAATTGCCGGATGAGGTTATTGCCGAAATGGTTAATGTAAATTAAAAATAGCGATTTACGAATTAGGGGACGTGGAATTTCCATGTCCTTTTTGTTTGCAAAATTAGTTTCATTTTTGCCTCCTTTTCGATAATAATTTGACCGAATCAAATTTTATCATCTACAAGGAGCGGCATTATTTGTATTTTATTGACACGTTTCGAGTTAGATCGTAATATACATTTGCGTCGTAAACGTATATCGTTTGCGACCTGAGTTTGTTAAAATAGTCGAAATTCAGTAAAAAATGCGGGCTTTTTTTAAAGGCGTGTGTGAAATGGCATTATTTATTCCGTTGGCGTTATTGATGGAAGCAGTTACTATGTACGTAATTTTCGTCAATGTTTGCAGACTTGCTTTCAAAAAAATCGAAGCGGTGATAATCATTTCGGCAATGGCAATTTCTATTTTTGTCATCATTGCTTCAATATCGAAGTTGCCTCTTCCTGCTGCGATGTCGCTTGCTTCCGTGACAGCTAACGCTTTTTGCACAATAATTATGATTCTCGCCGCTCACAAAAAAACAAAAATATTTTCGGTCAGCATATTCTACGCCATCTTTACAAACATCATCACTATTTTTTCCGCATCTTTATCAAGCGCAGTCTATGATTTTGTGTTTAACAGGCTTTACGATTATTTTGAGCGAGTGCTTGTACAGTACGATTGGATTTTTTACATACCTTATATTATTACGATGCTTGTCTTTGCGTTCATTGTGTCTCGCTTTGTTGGCAAAATGTACCATGCGAAAGTCGCGGAGCTTGATAATTCGACAAAAAAATCTATAGGAGCATTTCTTGCCGTCAGTTCCGGAATAACGCTGTTGCCGATTTGGGCGTTCGCATTTTTTTGGGAATACATATTTATTGAGCCAATTTCGCCGATTATAAACGCAATTTCTTTCTCGATATTTTTCGCATTGCTCGGTTTCGCTCTAATCGCATTCACCAACAACGTGCGAAAAGAAGCCGACTTGCGCATCAAAGAAGAATCGCTGAAAAACATGCAGGTATATACGCGCAATATCGAAAATATGGCGGCAGAAACACGAAATTTCCGGCATGACCACAGCAATTTTATTTTGTGTTTCAAGGGTTATGTCGCGGAGGAGGACTGGGAAGGGCTACGCATTTTTCTCGAACAATATTCAGCGAAATTTAAAGAAGAAACCGCAGGCATGGCAATCCGCCGCCTGGACACTCTTATAAATGTAATAACTCCCGCCCTCAAAGGGCTTTACACAGCGAAAATTCAATACGCGCAACAATTACAAATCGACGTGCATATAAACGTACCGCATAAAATCGACGAAATCGCCAAAGAAAATTTGGTGGATTTATGCCGAATTGTCGGCATTTTTCTCGACAACGCTATCGAGGCTTGCATGGACACTCCGGGGGCGAAGTTAGGCCTCGGCATTGCATGTGTCTCGCAAGACGTTATTTTTATCTTTGAAAATACATGCGACGAACCGCCGACCGAGTTGAAGAAGGTTTTTGAAAGGGGCTACAGCACTAAAGGCGACGGACGCGGAGCAGGACTTCATATCGTGTCGCAGATTTTGAAAAAGAACAAAAACTTCACCTTGAAAACGACAATCGAAGATAAAAAATTTGTGCAAGTTCTGACCATAAAAACATAGGCGGAGGTATTCTATGCTCAAAGTTTTTATTTGTGAGGACAATGCGCGACAGCTTTTGAGCCTCACAAATTTGGTAGATTTCTGCATTAAATCAAACGCATACAACGCGTCCATAGCCATGAGTACCCAATTTCCCGACGAAATTATTGCGGTCATGCCGCAACAAAATACGACCGGGCTTTATTTTCTTGACATTGATTTGGGCTGTGATATTGACGCATATAAACTTTCCGCAATAATTCGCGAACACGACTCTCGCGCATTTATTGTGATTGTCACAAGCGACGAGAATGCCCACGCGACAGTTTTAAAGCACACGGTCGAACCGATGGATTACATCGTTAAAAATTCCCCCGATTATGAAGCGCGCATCAAGACCTGCATCAAAGTCGCGTACAAAAGGCACATCGCAAATAGCACCGTCACCGGTGTGGAAT
>WRHA01000349.1 GCA_009783395.1 Defluviitaleaceae bacterium | reverse complement strand
TAGCGGGCGAAGTTACGTCTCGAAGGGTGCGGGCACGTTTCATGTGCCATTGCCGGATTGGGTTTTTCGGGGCTATGTTTTTGGGCTATGAAATAATCGGTGCGGGTAGTGTCACTACCCGCACCGATTTTTTCACGTAAGAAATTTGGGGTTGCCTTCGGCGTTATCTGCGTGCGGCTTTTTGGCGCACGACTTCGTCGCGTTCGTGTTCTTCCAGGCGTTCCGAGATATATTTTAGGCGTCGCTCGTGTTTTGGGATAATTACATTTCCGAGCGCGGCGGCACGTTTTCTTGTACGAAGTGCGCGATTTTTTAGGTTTGCCAGGCGTGATTCGGATAATTCGAGTTCTTCCCTCGCGGCGAAAATTTCGCGCCACAGAAAAAAAGCCGTGTCAAATACTACGGTCGTTTCGTCGAGTTTATAGGGAGGGAAGTCGATGGGAGAATCTTTCAGCTCGAAAAAAAAATCATCGCTTACTCCCGCTGATGCAAGAGCGCGATTGCCTTCTCGCTCCAGCGCACACAGGGCTTCGCGCATTTTTTTCACGTCTTTTTCTGCGCGCTTTATTTCTCGCTGAAGTGCAAAAAATTTTTTTTCCAGCAAATCATGCCCGCGCCTAGTGAGAAATAAACTTTTTTTTGTTATAATCAGATTTTTCTTAGTAGCGGCGTCCACTTGCAGGCCTCCTATATTATGAAGTTAATCGTTTCCCAAAAATTTGTAGAATATTCTTGCGCCGGCTTGCTTATAAATATTGTATGACAAAAAAATAATGGGGGAGTTTTTTTATGCCGTCTGTAGGAATTGTGGGAAATAACGGGCGCGAAATGACACGCGCTTTTTTGCGAATGAGCCGCGGTGCGGCAAGCTGCTACCATATCACCGACCGACAGATTTTGGGGCCGAAGGTGAATGTTTTGGTTGCGGCAGAGGCTTCGCCCGTGCTTGCCAAAGTTATCCCGTCGCTGGGAAGCGAGGATTTTTTAATTGTAAACTCAGACGATACGAAAATCTTTACCATGCTTGAAACCTTACCGAAAAATTTCTCGCGCCTGATTACCTACGGTTTTAATAACCGTGCATGTATTACGGCGTCGTCTGTTACACAAGACGGCGTGCAGGTTTGCGTACAGCGCGGTTTTTGCGGCATCGACGGCACAGAGCGCGAGCCGCACGAATTCTCCGCACGCACAAGCTGCGGCGAAAATTCGATGTCTGTTCTGGGTGCGGCGGCGGCTTGGGCTGTTCTAAGCACGGACTAAATAGCGTATGATATTCTATGCCTACAAGGCTTTTATGTGCAAAGGAGCGGATTTTTATGAACAACGGCAACAATATTATTGACATTGGCGGACGCATTTGTTCGGAATTCACCTTCAGCCACGAAATTTACGGCGAGGGTTTTTGGCGTTTCGATGTTGATGTCGGCCGAATGAGCGGGCAAAGTGACATTCTGCCCGTTACCGTAAGCGAGCGAATCGTCGAGCGCGACAAAATGCTTCCCGGCGTAGCTGTACGTATTTCCGGACAAATCCGGTCGTACAACAATTACGTTGAAACCGACCGAAGAAACAAGCTTGTGCTAACCGTTTTTGCCCGCGATGTTGAAATCGTCGCAGATGTGCCGCTAAATTATCCAAACGAGGTTTTCCTTGATGGGTATCTTTGCAAGCCGACCATTTATCGCACAACGCCGTTTGGTCGCGAAATTTCCGACATTCTTATTGCCGTAAACCGCTCCTACAATAAATCCGACTACATACCATGTATAACATGGGGTCGCAACGCACGCTTTGCGGGCAAACTTGAAGTCGGCGACCACATTCGTTTATGGGGCCGTATGCAAAGCCGCCAATATCAAAAAAAATTGTCCGAAGAAATGATTTTGGAAAAAACAGCATATGAAGTCTCCGTTGCAAAAATCGAGATTGCCGTGGATGATGCCGTGGAGGATAACGTGGAGGCTGCCACCGAGGAATAAAATTTGCGGGTCTTTCGGTTCATTGCAAAATCGGTGCGAGTAGTGACACTACCCGCACCGATTTTTTTCTGCAAAAAAATTATTGTTTACTTATTTCCAAAAGTTATCTATAATCGAATAACCTGAATTTCGAGGTGGTTTTATTTGCGTGTAATCGCGGGCAATGCAAGGCGAACGGTGCTTGTCGCGCCCGACGGGCAAAACACGCGCCCAACCGCCGACCGCGCCAAAGAAGGCTTGTTTAATATTCTCGCGCCGAGAATTCGCGGTGCTCGATTTTTAGACACGTTCTGCGGAAGCGGGGCAATTGGCGTCGAGGCGTTAAGCCGAGGCGCAAGCCAAGCTGTTTTCGTGGACTGCTCACAAGCGGCAATTCGTGCGGTGCGAAGCAATTTGTCAAAAACGCGCCTGTCGGAAAGCGCGGTTGTTTTGGAAACCTCGGCGAAAAATGCAATCGCCCGCCTTGCGGCACAGAATCAACAGTTCGACATAATCTTCATCGACCCACCATATGGTTCAGGTTTTTTGCAACAAACACTTGCACAAATCTCTCAATCCAAACTTCTTACCGAAAGCGGAATAATAATCGCCGAAACCGACACCGTCGAAACAGACACCATCGACAACGAAAAAACCGACGATTTAATGCCAATCGAATCACGCACATACGGCCGCACAAAATTCATGTTCTTTGAGTGGACAAGCTGGGGGCAAAACGAAACGGTATGTTGCTAATTTATCCCGGAAGTTTCGACCCGGTTACAACCGGACACATCGACATTGCCCGCCGTGCGTCAAAGTTTGCCGACGGGATAATCGTCGCGGTTTTGGAAAATCCAAACAAGCAAACATTGTTTACCGCCGCCGAGCGCGTTGCCTTGTTAAAGGAAGCGTTTGCGGAGGATACGAAAATAAAAGTCGAATCATCAGACGGTCTTTTGGCGGAATTTGCGAAACAAAAGAAAGCCGACGCCATTGTGCGCGGGCTTCGCACATCGGAGGACTTCGAACGCGAAAACAAATACGCCGCCGGAAACGCCGCACTCTCCTCCGTCGAAACAATTTTTCTGCCGGCAACACCCGCCCTCACATATGTTTCAAGCTCGATAATATGCGAAGCGGCGGTTCACATATACAAAAACAATTTAGACGATTCGTTTATCGCACAGCTTGTGCCGCCTTCGGCGCGCGCCGCATTGCGGGACAAGTTTTCTGAATGATATACTCGCGAACCGAAACTCCAAAATTCTTCTGAGGTTTCGGTTCGCGAGCAACCGCCAGTTAGAAACGAAAGTGAACTTCTTTCGTTTCATGAGTATAAAAAAAGAGGTGAAGCATGGACGCGTTGCTGGATTACTTAGATGATATAGAAGAGGTGCTTGAGGGCAGTAAAAGTCTGCCCTTCACGAATAAGGTTTCTGTTGAAAAGGACCGTGTTCTCGATATTTTGAATGAAATTCGCCTAAACCTCCCCGACGATATACGTTCGGCACAGCGCATTTTGGGCGATCACGACAGGATTGTGGCGGATGCCGAGCGCAAAGCGCAGGGCATACTTGAGGCTGCGGAAAACGAAGCAAAAATCCGAACAAATAACCATGAAATTTTTCGCCGTGCATCCGACCAAGCATCCGAAACCGTCGAGGAAGCAAAGAAAAACGCCCGCGATTTGCGCCTGAACGCAATGGATTACGCCGACTCAATGCTTAAAGACGCGGAGGAGCAGGTCAAGGAATACATGGCAAATATGGAGCAACAGCATAAAAAAGTCATGGACTATTTCAATCAGCTATCCGATGTAATTTACGAAAACCGACAGCAATTAAGAGGCCGATAGCAGAGTTTGGAGAAAAAAAGCGGCCACCGATGAAAATTTTCATCGGTGGCCGTTTTTTTATAGTCCAGGAAACTGCATCCGGCAATGGCACATGAAACGTGCCCGCACCCTTCGAGACGAACCGTCGCCTCCCACAAAATGCCCACGGTGTCCAATGCACGCTTGGCGTGCTTTTTTATATCGACCGGGAAAAAAATTGTAATCCTTCTGAAACAATGCTAAACTATGTTTACAAAAGGCGGGAGAATATGAAAAAGATTAATCATACAATCTGTCCGTTTTGCTGTCACCGCTTCCATCCGAATGAAGCGGATTTTCGCTTGCCCGGAGTTGCGCCTTCGGCAACAAAGGCGCGACGGAAAAAGGTCGACGATGCGAGTGGAATGGGCGCGATTTTGGACGAAAGACTCATGGATTATCAAATCGAAATTTTGCAGGTAAGTGAGAAAGAGGCGGAAAAAAATGCGATACAACTGCCTTTTATCGAGCTTGAAAATAATCCGGACGTATCTTTCGACAATACAGAGCTTGAAAAATACGGATTTGTTCAGCGGCTGATTTATACTCCGCCGACCGGCAAAAAAATCACTTGTGAGAAGCGGCTTTGCCCAAATTGTCACAACGATTTGCCAATCGGATATGGCGTGCGCGACACATTGCTTATTTCAATTTTGGGCGATGCGCGTGTGGGCAAGTCTGTTTTTTTAACCGTTCTGATTTCCGAGCTTGAAAGCAATGCGGATTTCCCATCGAAGCTTACGTTTATCGGCGATTCGGCGGTTCGCGAAACGTTTTACGAAAATTATCAAAAACCGCTTCTGCGAAATCACGAACTCATCTCTTCCACGAAACGAAGAAAAATTCCGCCATATGCGTTTAATTTTTGGTATAAATGCAAAAACGAAGACGGCGGGTTTGAAGAAAATTCAATTGATATAATTTTTTATGATATAGCAGGCGAGGACTTGCGCGACGACCATGGAATCCGCCAAAACGGCTTTAACATCAAGGATTCGTCGGGCCTGATTTTCCTTGCCGATCCGACGAATTTCATGAAACTTTCGGATCTCTTCCGCGTTACAGACGCGTCGCTGATTGAGGCAATCCCGGAGGAAAATTCAAACCAGCAGATTTTTAACACCCTTTACAATTACTTCCTTGGTTTCGACCGCGAAAAATGCCCGATTCCGCTGGCGTTGGTGCTGTCAAAGTCTGATCTTCTTCGTTTTGTAAAATTCGATTTTTTTGCAAACAAGCCGGACAATCGCATCCAAAACATTTTCAACGACGAGATGCACAGCGGCTCGGTAAACATGCGCTGTGTGAAGAGCCTGAACAGGGAAGTGCGCGAACTGTTGACGTATCTCGGCGAGGAACGAATTGTAAACAATGCGGTAGGGTGTTTTAAAACGGTGAGTTGCTTTGCGGTGTCGAGTTTGGGCAAAAAGCCCACGATTGAACAAATTTCCGACCCCGAAACCAACGAAACAATTGAAAAAGGATATGTCGACGGGCCGCTTGAGCCGTTTCGTGTAAAAGATGCGTTTTATTGGATTTTAATGCGGCAAAAATTGCTTCCAAAATTCGAAAACGGAAGATACGCGCTTTACGCGCCGCCGAAGCCTCCGGAGGAAATGACGTTTTGGCAAAAAATCATCGCGTTTTTTGAGGGGAGATAGCCGTGACGCACTTGAATTTTCGGGACTTGGGCGGTATAAAGACGATGTGCGGGCGAACCGTCCGCACAAAGCGGCTTTTGCGTGCGGCACAACCTGTCGGGCTTTCCTCCGAAGACCTCTCTCATTTGCGTGCGCATAATTTGAAATACATCTTCGATCTTCGAACCCGCCACGAGGTCGAGTTGCGTCCCGTTGATCGAATCGATGGTGTTACATACACACACATTGACATTATTGGCGATTCCACATCGCAAGCCGCGCTTCCGTCGTATTGGATGAAGCTTTTTCGCAAAGATCCCGACGGCACGGAGGGCGAATTTTTGAACACTTATCGCGATTTCGCCACAACCACCCACGCATCGAAAGGCTATGCCTCCATGCTGAAAAAACTTGCCGCGACCACAGGCTCTGATGGTGCGGCTTTATTTCATTGTGCCGCCGGCAAGGACAGGACGGGGTTTGCCGCGGCGATTATTTTAAAAATTCTCGGCGTGAGGGATGACGATGTTTTTGCGGATTATCTCCGCACGCGGGAATATCAGGCGCATGTGCAGAAATTCTATGAAGATCGCGCAAGGCTCGAGGGGTTTTCCGACGAGCAGATTAGAAAAATGAACAGCATTTTTGGTGTAAACCTAAACTACTTGACAGCCGCGCTTGAGGCCGCAAAAAACACGTACGGAAGCTTTGAAAGCTATGTGACAAACGGCTTGGGCATCACCGAGGAAGATGCCGCGAATTTGAAAAGGAATTTTTTAGAATAGGAGGCTTGAGATGAAAAAGATTTTGATTTTTGTTGTAACAGCGGTATTTTTTGCAACGCTTGCCGCGTGTGCTGCCGGAAATCAGCAGGAAGACATCGACACAGAGGAGGATCAAGCAATGGAGGAGCAAATGGAGGAGCAAACGGCGGACTCTAACGTAGATATTGCATTGCGGGCTATAAATCAGCCATCCGCTGAAGTCGTTCAATCCGCCGCGGAGGACTTAGTCCCCTTCACACCGCCCGAAAACATCTACCCGCGCCGTATACGGATCGAAGACGGATATTTCGTTGTTGGCGAGGATTCCCGACGCATTTGGTTTAACGGGGTAAACACGCCGTGGATTACATGGAACGATTTCAGTGGCGACAATTTCGATTACGACGAGTGGGACACGCATTTTGCCGAGCTTCGAGCAAACGGAATAAACTCCACTCGCGTGTGGATTAATTGTTCAAATAATTATGGCCGCTCCAACGAACACGGTCATGCCCCCACGATTTTCATCGACGAAAACGGTATGATTTACGGCGTTCAAGAACAGCACTGGCAAAATCTCGACGGGCTGTTCGAAATCGCCGAGAGGCACGGCATTTACATTATGGCTACCCTCCTCTCCTTCGATCACTTCCAGTACAACGAATGGCACAATGCCGACCCGTACAGATGGAGGCAGATGCTTCAATCCGAAGAGGCGATCATTTCATTCGTCGAACATTACACCATTCCGTTTGTCGAACGTTTCCGAGACAATCCCTTCCTTTGGAGCATCGACTTGATGAACGAGCCGGACTGGGTTCATGAAAACGCCGCGGCAGGTCGCCTCGCGTGGGAAGACATTTCGCATTTTTTTGCGAGAAACACCGCCGCAATACGCCAAAACAGCGAAATTCTCGTAACCGTCGGATTGGCGATGAACAAATATAATTCCGACGAAGACGAAGCGGCGTTTGAGGGCAACAAAGTAAGCGACGAATTTATGCAAAATTTGTACGATAATCCCTATGCCGCGCTGGATTTCTGGTCGCCGCATTATTACGACTGGATGCTGCAATGGTTCGGGCATCCCTTCACATCTACGCCATACGGGCGACTTCGCGACGGTGGCTGGGGGCTTTGCCCTTCGCGACCCGCTGTTCTCGCCGAAACGAGCGGCTTTGGTACGGATGGGTTCACCCTGACCGAAGATTATTTAAACGCCATGGATAATGGATGGCAAGGCGTATTGGCATGGACATCAAGCGGAGTGGACGACCACGGCACGCTTGAAGTTATTGCCCCGACAACGAGGTATATCGCGGCAAATTTCACGGATTTGGTTTTCCCTCCGGGCCCGTAGGCGGCCTCTTGCAACAAGCAACGTACAACATGATGAAACGGAGAGTACAGAATGCAAACTATTACAGACCTGTTTGCCGAGAAAAGAATTCGTGCAATTTGGGATAACCGCACGGGAAAATGGTGGTTTTCCGTTGTCGATGTTATTGCGGCGATAAACGAATGTGACTATGAAACTGCGCGAAATTATAGAAAATGGCTCAAGGGGAAATGGGAAAAAGAAAAAATCGGTGCGGGCTGGTCGTCAACTTCGGAGACTGCTCGCCCAAGCGACCCGGGCAGTATCGCGACTCGCACCGATTTCCCAACGGCGGACAGTAAGAAGCATTTTGCCGATGTAACCGACATTAAGGGGCTTTTGCGCATGATAATGGCGTATCCCAGCCCGAAGGCTGTGCCGCTTCGTTTGTGGCTCGCCGATGTTTTGGCGGAAAACCCGCTCGTGTTGGATCAATTTGCCGAAATTGGCGAAAAGTCACGCAAAGACACAAAAAAACCAACTGCGCTTCAAACCGTAGCATCCGGCGACGTGCCGGACTAACACGCGATAACGCGGAAGAGAGGTAAAAAATATGAGAGTTTTTTTAACAGGCGGAACGGGAAACATTGGTCAATATGTAACAAAAGCATTTTCCGAAGCGGGGCATGAGTGCATCGTTTATACGCGGACTCCCGGACGCGTGCCGGGAATCTCCGAGCTTCGAGGCGTGACGGAGGTACAGGGGCATATAAACGAATTCGACAAAATGGAAAAATCCCTTGCGGGTTGCGACATTGTGATTCATATCGCGCTGGGCTGGGGTTGTGAGCCGCTTTCGATGCTTCTCAATGACACGCGTGTGTCGGTTTTTCTTATGGAAGCGGCGGAAAAAGCAGGCGTTAAGCAGTTCATTTACACAAGTTCGACGGCGGCAGTCGGCAACATGCGCGGTAATGTTTGCGAGGAAACCTTGCGCATCCCCGACGATTTATACGGCGCGACAAAATCGGCCACCGAGGTTTTCCTGCTTGGCTTCCGCCAATATTATGCCTCCCAAGGAGGGCGCAGCAATACGCAAGTTAAAATGCAGCGCAACATAATTCGCCCCGGCTACACATTTTCAAACCCGGCATTTCCCGGTGGCGCGTCGCAATCGGACAAGCGTTTTGCGCAAATAGCGCAGGCCGTGCTTAAAAATGAGGAAATTCACCTCGGAAGATATGACGGCACACAGTTTATGTCGTCGCGTCAAATCGCGGAGGTTTATCTAAAGCTTGCCGAAAGCGATTTGAACGAGGAGATCATTTTTGCCATGGGCAGTGTTCATACAACGTGGGCAGATATTGCAAAAATGGCGTTGGAATACGTGCCGGAATCTACGGCAAAATTAATTCTTTCGCCGCAGAATCCTCCTACCTGGCGATACAAAACCGAAAAAATGCTCAAACTTTTCGGCCTGAAATACGACGCAACGGTCGAGCTTCGCGAACACATGCACTGGAATATTGATCGTGCGCGGAAGATTCTTGCGGGTGAAGAGGTTGCCGATCATACGCATGAGTATAGTGATTGAGTTCTCGGGGCGTTGCCCGAAGTTCTCGGGGCGCTGCCCCGAACCCCGCAAACTTTTGAAAAAGTTTGATCAAAACTTTATTATTGGGATGGGATCTCTTGGGAGGGTTTTTTATGGGTGATTTGTTTCCTCGTACTTTGGTTGCGGGGGTGTCGCTTTCTCGTATGATAATCGGGACTAATTGGCTTGCGGGATGGGGGCATCGCACGCCTTCTGCCGATCGGCATATCAAGGCAACGCACGGGTCGGCGGCGTCGATTGTGCCTTTGCTTTCCGCATACATGGAAAACGGCGTTGACACTATAATGGCACCGTTTGCGCAAACGCCTGCGATTTGCGAGGCAATCCGCATTACGGAAGAAAAATTTGCGCGAAAATTTATTTTAGTCGACACACCTATTATAAATGTGTCGGACAATGCTGATGCACGCGCCGAAGCGGCGGCAACAATAAAAAAATCGCGCGAACTCGGCGCGACATTTTGCCTTCCGCATCATTCCAGCGTCGAGCAACTCGTTGACAAAAACGCCGAAAAAATCCGACGACTTGAGGATTACACCGGGATGATTCGCGACGAAGGGCTAATTCCCGGTCTGTCTGCGCACATGCCCGAGCTTGTGGTCTACTCCGATAAAAACGGCTACGACGTCGAAACCTACATTCAAATTTATAACTGCCTCGGCTTCCTGATGCAAACGGAAATCGAAGCCGTCGCCGCAATAATTCACGCCGCAAAAAAGCCCGTTATGACAATAAAGCCCATGGCGGCGGGGCGCGTCACGCCCTACGTCGGGCTAAATTTCTCATGGGCAACACTGCGCGATTGCGACATGGTGGCAGTCGGCTCATTCAGCGCGGATGAAGTTCTGGAAAACATCGAAATCTCCCGCGCCGCCTTCGAACGCCGCTACCCCGACCTCGAAAGGCGACAAAGCCCGAACAACGCACAAGCAGCACTGGGTTGACGCTGAATTCATCGCACCCACTCCATGAGGCATAACAAAAGCGGGAAATCTTCAGTTCTTGTCGTCCCTGTACACACAAATTCATTCTCAATGTACCATTTTTTCAAGATAATATTGTCGTTAAGAACTTCTATTACAATCTTGCTGCCGCCAAGTGCGGCGCATTTTTTTTTGCAAAAATCAAGCATTGCTTTTCCAATTCCCAAATGCCGATAATCCGGCAAAACCGAAAGGTGATTCATTTCAAAAACACAGCCACCTTTGTCCGTGAGCGAAACAAAACCGACCATTGCGCCGTCCTTGAAATATCCAAACGGAAAATAACCCCCTTCATACCGCTTTGCAAGCAATTCACCCATGCTGTTTCCTGCGTGTTCAGGGCAGTCATCTGCCGTTAAATTAAATTTCTCAAACAGAAGTGCAAAACTTTTGCGGATTACTTCCTCATATACAGGAAGATGCTCCTGCGACAAGGGCGCAATCCTTCCGGGTGCATTGTCATCATACATACCCATACCCTCCAAAATCAAAAACCCTGCAAACATCACAATCGTGATATTTACAGGGTTACGTCCTCCCCGACCAGGATTCGAACCAGGGACCTATCGGTTAACAGCCGAGTGCTCTACCGCTGAGCTATCGAGGAATACATTATATAAAATATGAAGTATCGCAAATTTCGCAAATCAAGAAAAGACAGCCTGAAAACTCAATACAGAGAAGGATTGAAGCAACTCGGGCAAGCAAGAATTGCAAGCCACGTAATCAAGCCCTCGGACTATTAGTACGGGTCAGCTAAAC